>CAZJRV010000101.1:0-10244 GCA_964548235.1 uncultured Verrucomicrobiota bacterium | reverse complement strand
TTATGTCACGACGACGCAGAGCTGTAACCCGCGCGATTGCTCCGGATGCCCGTTTTGGCAGCCGGCTGGTGGGTCGACTGATGAACATTGTGATGACGCAGGGCAAGCGTACGGTGGCCCAGCGTATCGTGTATGATGCCTTTGAGCAGATGGAAGAGAAGCAGCCGGGCAGCACGGCCGTGGAGATGCTTGAGCGCGCGATCGAGAACGCCAAGCCGCGCTTGGAAGTGAAAAGCCGCCGCGTGGGTGGCGCCACCTACCAGGTGCCGATGGAGGTGACCTCCGACCGCAGCGAGGCATTGGCCCTGCGCTGGCTGGTCGGTTTTGCCAAGGCCAAGAAGGGCACGCCGATGAAGCGGGCCTTGGCCGTTGAGATTTTGGAAGCGTATGAAGGAGAAGGCAATTGCATCCGCCGGCGCGATGAAGTGCACCGGATGGCCCAAGCAAACAAGGCCTTTGCGCATTTCCGCTGGTAAGACAGAGGACAGGCGAATTCGCCCCGGACGATCGATGGCCGGGGCGTTTTTTAGTCAGTAACAATTGAAATGGAAACGACAGCGAACATGGACACAACCGCGTTGAACTCGCCGGACCGCGAGTACACGTTGGAGTGTACGCGCAACATTGGCATCGCTGCGCATATTGATGCGGGCAAAACGACGACGACGGAGCGGATTCTCTTTTACACGGGCCTTTGCCACAAGATCGGCGAAGTGCACGACGGTAACACCGTGACTGACTGGATGGAGCAGGAGCGCGAGCGGGGCATCACCATTACCTCCGCCGCCACCACTTGTTTCTGGAAACAGGAGGATGACGGCGGCGTGAAGCTCTGGCCAAACATTGAGCACCGGGTAAACATCATCGACACCCCGGGGCACGTGGATTTCACCGCTGAGGTGGAGCGTTCCATGCGCGTACTGGACGGCGCAGTAGCCGTGTTCTGTGGCGTGGCGGGCGTGCAGCCCCAGTCCGAGACCGTTTGGCGGCAGGCCACCAAGTACGGTGTGCCGCGCGTGGCGTTCGTGAACAAGATGGACCGCACCGGTGCGGATTTCGCCAATGTGGTGCGTGAAATGCGCGAGAAACTCAGTGCACCGGCCTTCCCAGTCGGCATTCCGATTGGCTCGGAAGACCAACTGCAGGGCATGATCGACGTGGTCAGCCAACGCGCCATTATCCACGATCCATCGGATGAATTTGGCTCCAAGCTGCAAATCGGCGACGTGCCCGAGGAACTGAAGGCCGAGGCCGAGCTGGCCTTGGAGGAACTCATCGAGGCGGTTGCCGAACGCGATGAGGAAGTGATGATGATGTGGTCTGAGGGAGAATCCATCGACTCAGTTACCCTCAAGCAAGCCATTCGCCGCCTTACCATTGCCAACAAGTTGGTGCCCGTACTGGGCGGTTCGGCGTTTAAAAACAAGGGCGTGCAGCCGCTGCTCGATGCAGTGGTGGATTACCTGCCCTCGCCGCTGGACGTGGAGCCCGCCTCCGGCGAAAGCCCCGATGATCCGGAGGCGATCACCGAGCTGCCGGCCAATGACAACGGCCCGTTCTGTTCGCTGGCCTTCAAGCTGTGGACCGATCCGCATGCCGGCAAACTGGTTTTCTTCCGCGTGTACAGCGGCCAAATTAGCAAGGGCGATGTGATTTACAACCCGCGCACCCGGCGCAAGGAGCGCGTGAACCGCATCATGATGATGCAGGCGGATGAGCCGAAGAATGTTACTACCGTTTACGCTGGTGATATCGCCGCGCTTGTAGGTATTCGTAACATCACCACAGGCGACACGCTCTGCGATAGGGATCTTGATGTGTGTCTGGAGCCGCCAACCTTCCCGGAGCCGGTCATCTCAATGGCCATCGAGCCGAACACCAAGGCCGATCAGGAAAAGATGAGCCTCGGACTGCAGGCCTTGTCCGAGGAGGATCCGACCTTCCGAGTTTACACCGACGAGGAGACCGGTCAAATGCTGATCGCCGGCATGGGCGAGTTGCATCTGGAAATTATCCGGGACCGCCTGTTCCGCGAGTTCAAGGTGGAGGCCGCTTCCGGTGCGCCGCAGATTGCTTATCGCGAAACCATCACCAAGGCCGCCGAGGCCCGCGGGCTGTTCAAGAAACAATCCGGCGGCCGCGGCCAGTACGGTGAAGCAATCATCACTCTGGAGCCCAACGAAAAGGGTGCCGGTGTGGAGATCGAGAACAAGATTGTGGGCGGCGTGATTCCGAAGGAATACATCCCCGCGGTGCAAGCCGGTATCGAGGAAACAATCCGCAGCGGAGTGCTGGCCGGGTACGAGTTGATCGACCTCAAGGTGGCCATCGTGGATGGTTCCTATCACGAGGTGGACTCTAGCGAATTGGCCTTCAAGATGGCCGGCATCCTCGCCATGAAAGAGGCCGTGCAAAAGGCTAAGCCTATTCTCATGGAGCCCATGATGAGCGTGGAAGTTACAACTCCTGATGAATATCAGGGCGACCTAATTGGCGACATCAGCCGCCGTCGTGGTGAAATCAAGGCGTTGGACAGCAAGCCTACAGGTACAGTCATCACTGCAAAAATTCCGCTGGCCACGATGTTTGGCTACGCCACGGATGTGCGCTCGCTCTCCAGTGGCCGTGCCGATTACTCGATGGAGCCTGACACCTTTGAGGCTGTGCCGCGGGGCCTTGTCGAGGAACTTCTGGACAACAACAAGCGCGGAGCAAAATAACATGGCTGCAGGAAACCAAATACGCATTCGACTCAAGGGCTACGACCACCGCGTGCTCGACCATTCCTCCTCGGAGATCGTGGAGACCGTCAAGCGCACCGGCAGCCGCGTGGCCGGCCCCATCCCGCTGCCCACCCGTCGCGAGCGTTTCACCATGACCCGCTCGCCGCACGTGGACAAGAAGAGCCAGGAAACCTTCGAGCAACGCACCCACAAGCGCCTCATCGACATTCTCGCCCCCACGCCCAACACCATCGATGAACTGAAAAAACTCAACCTCCCCGCCGGCGTGGACATTAACATCAGGATTTTCTAGCAAAATGGTCGGATTGATTGGCAAAAAAATTGGCACCACGCGCGTCTACGACGACGCCGGCGATGCCGTGTGCGTCACCGTGATTCACACGGGCGACAACCGTGTCGTCCAGTGTAAGACCGCCGACGGCAAGGACGGCTACAATGCCGTGCAAATCGGGTACGACGACCAAAGCCACGAGAGCCGCGTCACCCAGCCCATGCAGGGACATTTTAAAAAACATAACGCAAACGCCACCAAGTGGGTAAAGGAATTCCGCGATTTCACCCTCGAGGTGCAGCCCGGCGACACGGTGCCGGTGACGGTCTTTGAGCCGGGCGATTACGTGGACGCCATCGCCCGTACCAAAGGCCGCGGCTTTCAGGGCGTCGTTAAGCGTTGGAACTTTGGTGGTGGCCCGCGTTCGCACGGGCAAAAAGGCTGGTTCCGCCGTCCCGGCGCCATTGCCGCCGGTTCCACCCCCGGCTGGGTGGACAAGGGCAAGAAGATGCCCGGCCAGATGGGCCAGAAGCAGCGCACGGTGCAGAACCTGAAAATCATCCAGGTGCGCGAGGAAGACCAGTTGCTGCTCGTCAAGGGCGCTATCCCCGGTGCCAATGGCGACTACGTGGTCATCCGCGAGGCCAAGAAAAAACCGAAGGCCGGCAAGTAACGGAGATTTTTTTTGATGGAATTAAAAGTACAGACATTAAGCGGCGAGGAAACGGGATCGTGTTCCGTTGGCTTCAATGTCATAGAAGACGAAAAAGGCGAGCAAGCCGTGCACGACACGGTGGTGGCGTATTTGGCCGCCCAGCGCAGTGGCACGGCCAAGACCAAGGACCGCGGCGAGGTGAGCGGCACCGGCAAGAAACCTTGGCGCCAGAAGGGCACCGGCCGCGCTCGGACCGGCTCGCGCCGCACGAATATTTTCACCGGCGGCGGCGTGGTGCACGGTCCAGTGCCGCGTGATTTTTCCAAGAAGGTCAACACCAAAACCCGCACCCTCGCCCTGCGCAAGGCGCTCAGCGAGCGGCTCAAGGACGGCGAGGTGACCGTGGTGGCCGACCTCAACTTGGAGACCGATAAAACCAAGGCCCTCTGCGCGCAGCTCGATGCGCTGGATCCCGATTCCAAGACGCTACTGCTCGTGGACGCCGAGGCCGGCCAAAACCGCAACCTCTGCCTCGCCTCGCGCAACATTCCGCTGGTGGAACTTGCCGAGGCTGCCAGCCTGAACACCTACCAGGTGCTGCGCCCCGACCGCATCATCATCACCCAAGCCGGCCTCGACGCAGTGGCCGGCCGTCTCAAGTAAGGAACGCGATGGATTCTTTCACTATAATCAAGGGCGTTTGGGACAAGGAAAAAACCCAGATCCAGCGCGACCTGTACAACCAGCGCCGCACCGAGGGGATGAAAGAAACCTGCGCGCCGCAGTATTCCTTCGTAGTGGATCGCCGAGCGAACAAGTTCCAAATCCGAAAAGCGGTGCAGGAGCTGTTCAAGGTGGGTGTCACCAACGTAAATACGATGATGGTGCGCGGCAAGGTGAAGCGCGGCCGCACCAGGATGGCCGGGTTCACCGGCAACTGGAAGAAAGCAATCGTCACCCTCAAGGAAGGCGACAATATCGAACTCGTGTAAGGAATTTCCCGATGCCCATCCGATCCTACAAACCCACCACCCCCTCGATGCGCTACATCAAGCGCTCCACGTTCGAGGAGATTACCAAGACCAAGCCCGAGAAGGCGCTGGTGAAGGCCCGCAAGAAAACCGGTGGGCGCAACAACCGTGGCCGCATCACGATGCGCGGCATTGGCGGCGGCGCGAAGCAGAAGATTCGCAACGTGGACTTCAAGCGCCGGTTCGCCCGCAAGACATTTGGCGAGGACGCGACCGTGACAGCCAAGGTGATTGCCATCGAGTATGATCCAATGCGCTCGGCGCGCATCGCGCTGCTGGAGTACGAGGGCGGCGAGAAACGTTACATCATCGCCCCGCACAAGCTCGGCGTGGGCGACACTGTACAGAGCGGTCCCAATGCCGAGCCGGAAATTGGCAGCGCGTTGCCGCTCAAAAACATTCCGCTGGGCGCGACCATTCATAACATTGAGCTTACCCCCGGGCGCGGCGGACAAATCGTGCGCGCCGCTGGCGCTGCCGCCACGTTGATGAGCCGCGATGGTGCCATGGCGCAGATCAAGCTGCCTTCCGGCGAGATCCGCAGGGTGAAGGAAATTTGCTGGGCCACCATCGGTCAGGTCGGCAACACCGACCACGAAAACCAGGTCATCGGCAAGGCCGGAAACTCGCGGCATCGCGGCATCCGGCCCATTACCCGCGCGGTGGCCAAGAACCCGGTGGACCACCCGATGGGCGGCGGCGAGGCCAAGACCTCCGGCGGCGGCCACCCGGTCACCCCTTGGGGCGTCATCACCCGCGGCTACAAGACCCGACACAAGAAAAAATATTCCAACAAGTTCATCCTCGTGCGCCGCGATGGCAAGCCGATGAAACGCAAATAATCAAACTGTATGGCACGTTCAATTAAAAAAGACCGGTTCGTGGAACCCAAGCTGATGGCCAAGGTTCAAGTCCAAAAAGAGAGGGGCCAAAACCGGCCCATCAAGACTTGGTACCGTCGCTGCGCGATTCATCCGGATTTCGTGGGGCACACGTTTAACGTCCACAATGGGAAAGCGTTTTTGCCCGTATTCGTCACCGAAAATATGGTCGGCCACAAGCTCGGCGAATTTTCGCCCACCCGCATATTCAAGGGTCACAGCGCCCACGTGAAGAGGGAGACTAAGTAATGGATTTCACCAGCACCAGCCGTAACGTCCGTATGTCACCCAAGAAAGTGCGTGAAGTGACGCGCCAAATCGCCAACCTCCCCGTGGCCAAGGCGCAGGCCGTGCTCTCGGCCATCCCGCGCAAGTCCGCTCGATTCATCGCCAAGACGCTCAATTCCGCCCTGCACGATGCAGAACACATCGGCGCGGAATGGAGCAACGGCGAAGTGCAGGAAAAAGTGGCCAAGCTCAAGCAGGACATTGAAAATCACTCGGACGAAAACGGCATCATCCAGCGCAAGCACCGCCACTTGAAGGCCAAACTCGCCAGACTGGAGGCGTACCTCGACAACGGCGGCAAGGTGAACACCAGCAAGCTGCGCATCAAGACCGCGATGGCCACGGCGGCCACGCCCCTGCGCCGGTGGAAAACCCGCGCGCGCGGCGGCGGCTCAGTAATCCTCAAGCGCGGCTCGCACATCCGCATCACCCTTTCCGACGATTTTAGCGACGACCAGTAACCATGGGACAAAAAACCAATCCAATCGGGCTTCGCACCGCGGTCAACAAGGACTGGGCCTCGAAGTGGTATTCCGACAAGAAACACTTCGCCAGCTTCATGGCCGAGGATCGCGCCATTCGCGATCTTCTATTCAAGAAGCTGGAGAACGCAGCGGTCACCAAGATTCTAATTGAGCGCGCCGCCCAGCGCGTGCGCATCAAGATTCTTACCGCCCGCCCCGGCGTGGTCATCGGCCGCCGCGGCGCGGAGATTGATGTCATCAAGGAACAACTGTCGCGCATGACGGGCAAGGAAGTGTACGTGGACATCCAGGAAATCCGCCAACCCGAGACTGACGCCCAGCTGGTGGCCGAAAACGTGGCCATGCAGTTGGAGCGCCGCATCGCCTATCGCCGCGCCATGAAGCGCGCGGTGCAGACAGCGATGGATTTTGGCGCGGAAGGCATCCGCATCCGGTGTGCCGGACGCCTGGGTGGTTCGGAAATTGCCCGCGTGGAACAATATCTTGAGGGCCGTGTGCCGCTGCACACGCTGCGTGCAAATATTGATTACGGCTTCACCGAGGCTAAGACCAAGGCCGGATTGCTTGGCATCAAGTGTTGGATTTGTAAGGGCGAAGATTCCCCCGGCAAATCCGATGAGGAAGAAGTTATCGAAACCGGCGCCCCCAAGGGCAAAGAATAACCAACCGAACCGATCACGAAGATAAAAATTTAAATGGCCGCCACAATTCCAGCCAGAGTCAAGTACCGCAAAATGCACCGCGGAAGCCGCGCCGGCATTGCGTGGAAGGGCAGCAACGTGTCCTTCGGCGAATTCGGCCTGCAGGCGCTCGACCGCTGCTGGCTCACCACCCAGCAAATCGAGGCCTGCCGCCAGACCATCACCCGCAGGATGAAGCGGCGAGGCAAGGTTTGGATCCGCGTGTTTCCGCAAAAATCTTACACCAAGAAACCGCTGGAAGTGCGGATGGGCAAAGGCAAGGCCAACGTGGAAGGCTGGGTGGCCGTGGTGCGACCGGCGAATATGCTTTTTGAAGTGGGCGGCGTGAGCGAGAGCCTCGCGCGTGATGCGATGCGACTGGCCGCAGCCAAGCTGCCCATTGCCACCCGGTTTGTGACGCGACTGTAGACTGCAAGATGAAGACGAAGGAAGAAATCAACGAGATGCCCGCCGCCGAGCTGCGCGAGCAAGTGCTGCTGACCAAGCAGGAACTTTTCAGCCTCACGCTGTTGAAGGGCGGCGGACTGGAGAAGCCCCATCGTATTCCGTTGCTGCGCAAGCAGATCGCGCGGCTGGAGACGCGGCTGACGATGTTGCGCAAACAAGCCGAGGTCGAAAAGGTGGCCGCCAATTAATTTTTATCCATGAGTGAAATCCAGGAAAAACATCGCAAAGAACGCAGCGGCGAAGTCATCTCCAACAAGATGACCCAAACCATCGTGGTGCGCGTGAAGCGCCGGATCAAGCATCCGTTGTACAAGAAAGTGGTCACCAAGTTTAAAAAATATTACGTGCACGATGCCGAGAGCATTGCCCAGCCGGGCAATCAGGTGCGTATTCGCGAGACCCGCCCGATCAGCAAGCTGAAACGCTGGGAGTTGGTGGAAGTGATCAAGTAGGAGAAAACCATGCTGCAACTTTGTTCAGTTTGTGAAGTCGCCGACAACAGCGGCGCGAAACGTGCCGCCATCATCGGCGTGCTCGGCGAGCGCAAGAGCTACGGCGAGATTGGCGATATCGTCAAGGCCCACATCAAGGAAGCCGCGCCGGATGGAGCCGTGAAAAAGAGCGAGGTGGTGGATGCGGTCATCGTCCGCACCAAGAAAGCCATCCGCCGCGGCGATGGCTCGTACCTGCGTTTTGACAACAACGCGGTGGTCATTATTGACGCCGAGAAAAACCCGCGCGGCACCCGCATCTTTGGCCCGGTGGCCCGCGAGCTGCGCGAAAAGAAGTTCATGAAAATCATTTCCCTCGCACCGGAGGTTCTGTAATGGCGGAGAAAACTCAAGGCAAGAAGAAGCAAAACCGCGTGCGGCGTGATGACAAGGTGCGTATCCTCACCGGCGAACATCGTGATGCCGAGGGGAAGGTCACCCGAATCCTCGCTGACAACAACCGCGTGGAAGTTGAAATTGAAGGCTTGGCAGAGGATGACATGATTGTGAAGCACCAAAAGCGCAGCACCGAATTTCCAAACGGCACGCGCCTGCGTTTAAACCCGACCATTCATATTTCCAACGTGATGAAGCTCGACCGCTGGAACGTACGCCGAGGCAAGTAACATGAAACCCAGACTTTACCGCAAATATCACGAGGAAGTAAAACCGGGCCTACAAAAGGACCGGGAATACGCCAACTTGCATCAAGTGCCGGCCATTGAGAAAATCATCGTGCACATGGGCCTCGACGCCACGCTGGAGAAATCCGCGCTGGAAGATGCAATGAACGATTTGAAAACCATCACCGGCCGCAAGCCGGTGGTGGATCTCGCCCGCAAGAGTGTTTCCAATTTCAAGCTGCGCGAGGGCATGCCCATCGGCTGCCACGTCACGCTGCGCCGCGAGGTGATGTACGAGTTTCTCGACCGCCTCACCGCCGCCGCGCTGCCGCGCATTCGCGATTTCCGCGGCATCAACCCGAAGTCCTTCGACGGGCAGGGCAATTACTCGATGGGGATTGCCGAGCAATCTATTTTCCCGGAAATCGAGATGGACAAAGTGAAGCGCACCCAGGGAATGGACGTCACCATCGTGACCAGCGCCGGCACCAACGACGAGGCGCTCGATCTGCTCACCCGGATGGGAATGCCCTTTGCCGGCAAAAAAGCCGCCGGCGAGCCCGAGGCTGAGGAGCTTCCGAAAACCGACGAGGTGGCCGAGCTTATCTTCACCGCATGCAAGGGCGCGGGCACCGACGAGGAGGGCATTCGCAATGCCCTGTTCCAATTGAGCAACCGCAAGGAGTGGGACGCCGTGGTGGCCGCGTTCGCGGAGCGGCACGCAGATTTTTATGAGGGCGACCTAATGAAATGCCTGAACGAGGAGCTTAACGGCAAGGAGATGTCGCGGTTCGTGGTGGATCCGCTGCGCGGCAAGGGCATCGAGATCCTGGAAATTTCCAAGGTGGAGGACGTGGCCGACCGCATCGCCGCCTCCTGCCGGGGCGCGGGCACTGATCCCGGGCGCATCACCGATGCCGTCTACCAAATCCAAAGCCGCGAGGAATGGGATGCGGCGGTGGCGGCGTTCTCGGAGCGGCACGATGATTTTTACGAGGGCGATCTGATGAAATGCCTGACCGAGGAATTGAGCGAGGCGGATATGGAAACGCACGTACTCAAGCCGTTGAACGAGCGGGACATCAAGATTTTGGACGATGCCCCGGCGGAAGAAACCCCCGCCGCCGACAACAAGGACAGCGAATAATTAGGAAAATTTAACATGGCCAAAAAATCGTGGATTGAACGGAACGAGCGCAAAGAGCGCACAGTGGTGAAGTACGCCGAGCGACGCAAGGAGCTCAAAGCCGCGGGCGATTACGCCGGGCTGGCGTTGCTGCCGCGCAACGCCTCCCCCGTGCGGGTGGTCAACCGCTGCCACGTCACCGGACGCCGGCACGGATTCATCCGCAAATTCGGCATGAGCCGCATCGCCTTTCGTGAGGCGGCGCTGAGCGGGATGATCCCGGGCGTCACCAAGGCCAGTTGGTAACTATATAATACAATGGATCCCGTCGCAGACATGCTCACCAGTATTCGGAACGCCAACATGGCGACCAATCCGGATTGCTCCGTGCCCTATTCCAAGCTCAAGGAAAACGTGGCCCAAATCCTCAAGGAAGAAGGCTACATCACCAGCTTTCAAGTCACCGGCTCGGGCGTCATCAAGCGCCTCGAGGTGGCCCTC
>CAZJRV010000100.1:0-10323 GCA_964548235.1 uncultured Verrucomicrobiota bacterium | reverse complement strand
GGTTCAGGATTTACGCCCGTGGCGCAGCCGCCTATGACTTCAGCGACTCCGAGGAGATCCTCGACGCCAAGAAGGAAGCCCTGCTGAACGCCAAGACTCAAATGGCCAAGTTCCTCAAGGAAAAGGTGGGCAGCGACGAGTATGTGTCCAAGATGGCCGACAAGATGCGCGAATCGAAGCTGGTAGACGGCAAAGAGAGTCTCGAAGTGACCAAGAAAGAGTGCAAGCGCCGCGCGGAAGTGATGCGCAACTCGGCCGATGCAATCCTGAAGGGATTCGTGGTCATCTCTACCCGGCACAACCGGGACAAAAAGACCGTCAGCTACGTGGGTGGTGTGAGTGACAAGACCCTCAAGGCCAACGGCCTGCTAAGAGGCAAACTCAACGAATTGGCCGCCAACGAGGACAAAGTGCCTGGCAAGCCCGGCAGCGGCACGAGCAAAGGCGGCGCCACCAAAGGTGAATCCACCAGCAAAGGCACGGACAAGCGCAAAGCCAAAGGTGACTTTTAGTCCCTCCAAGCCAACTTGTTAACAATCAAACCGCCGGCGGAGCCTTCCGCCGGCGGTTATTTCTCCAATGATGTGATAGGAAACAAATATGAGTACAACCCAATCTGAAAATAATTCCGCAACCCCAAATCTCCTGCGCCTAGTGGGCATCCTCGTTTTACTCGTTGCTTTCCTATACCTTGTTTACAAGGTATGGGATATTTTTGGGTTTTGGACCATTTTATGGACCAGCTTTCTCGGGGGATTCTCCACCTTGGTGTTGTCGAACCTAGTCAGTTCGAGGTCGGAGGCCGGTGGCGCGATAATTTACAACCCCCAAGAATGGCCGAGATACCTTAATGTTGCCGTCAGCCTTGGCATTGGCGGATACCTATTCTCGCTCCTAAAAAAGCAGGGGGAACTTTCAAGTTACGACTATCAATTTGGCCTGGGCTACTTGCTGTTTTGGACATTACTCCCCGCAGCCTTTTCGTTGTATCGGTTAATCCGTGACAGAAACGACTACATTGAAGTAAGCGAAACGTCAGTCAGGTACAAGGACAACGACGAAACTGGAGATTTCTCTATCAGTGATATCGCCGGAGTTGAAGTTACCGCCTTCGGGATAAAACTGACATTCACCAGCGGAACCGAATGCACCATCAAGACGCCCCAGATGAACTTCAATGTTAAGGACACCCTCTTAGCGGCCAATGAAATCAAGGGCCGCATTCCCGCAAACGACACGTCAGACTGATCAAGTCTGGCTCAGCCGGGTTCACACATGAAGCAAAATAAAACTATTTTCATCTTAGGCGCGGCGACCTTTGTCACCGCATCCTATTTTGCACTGGGCGAGGTGTTCAAACTATACGATGGCAAATCTGTCATTGTGATGGAGATTTTTGCCGCGGTCCTTGCGTCCGTTATCACGGTTGCCAGCATGGCGGTCATGATGAATTTCCAGTCCGATCAAGACAAGGAAAGGGATTTCTCCTGCAAAGTATTCGAGAAAAAATTATCCTGTTATCAGGAAATTCTGAACGACATCTTTGCATCCGATGACGACAATATTATTGAAGAAAAGGAAATCCAGGATTTGGAAAATAAAATTGGCTCTGCCTGCCTGATTGCCGACAAGTATACAGTATCGATTTTTTCCCAATTTGTTTTCCAACTCAAGGTTTATGGGGTCGTTTATTTCAGGAGTATGACTTCTGTTCAGAAGACAGATTTTTGTGAGGTTATCAGGCAAGAGAAGGAAAAGCCCATATCCCAATCATTACTGTGCGAACGCAAGCATGCCCTAGGATCCAACCCGGAAGGCAATGAACGGGACTACTTCGTTACTCTGGATCAAGTGATTCAGGCTATGCGAGATGACTTGAATGTGGTGGAAGGTGATATAGCTGAAAACGTGGAACACTTTGTTTTAACGCCATTCGATGGTAGAAAAATGATCAAGGATCCGAACAGGGTTGATTAGAGTTTGGCTGGTAGTGAATAACAGAGTGACTGTCCCAAACCATGAAGAAACATTCCCGCCAGCTCGCTGCGATTGTCTTCACGGATATTGCCAATTACTCCGAGTTGGCAGGGCGGGATGAGGGTGCCGCCTTGGCCCTGCTGGCGCGGCAACGTGCCTGCCTGCGACCCTTGGTGGATGAGCATGGCGGCAACTGGGTGAAGGAGTTGGGGGATGGACTGCTCCTGAGTTTTCCCAATTCGATTGAGGCAATGCAATGTGTGGAGCGGATGCTGGAGTCGACGTGTTCAGTCCAAGGCTTGAACTTGCGGATTGGCGTTCACCAAGCGGGTGTGGTGCATGAAAATGGTGATCTGCTGGGCAACGGGGTCAACATTGCCAATCGGCTGGAACAGCTTTCCCCTGTTGGAGGCGCGGCATTTTCCGAGACGGTTGAACGGGAGATACAGGGACAAGAAGGGCTTGAATACGTTTCCTTGGGCACCCAGCAGCTGAAGGGCATTGAGGGCAGGCACGAGGTGTACTGCCTGCGGAATGGATTGCCGAACATCCCCAACTTCGATTTGGTAAGAAGAATCGGCTCAGGCGCCTACGGAGAGGTTTGGCTGGCCCGCACATTGACCGGGGCTTATCGGGCCGTGAAAATTGTCCACAAGAGTACTTTTGAAAAAGACCGGCCTTTTGAGCGTGAATTTGAGGGCGTTCGCCAATATGCCGACATCACCGGAGAGCACGAGTCCCTGATCAAGCTCTTTCATGTAGGACAGGACGACCGTGGCGAGTTTTTCTACTACGAGATGGAATTGGCCGATGGAAGGGATGGTGAAGTGGAAATTGACCCAATGAAATACCAAGCGCGGAGCTTGCAGACAGTGATCCAAGACCGCCAACAGCTGCCCATCTCGGAATGCCGGGACATCGGCATTGACTTGGCGCGGGCGCTGGAATTTCTGCACGAGCAGCAACTGGTGCACCGGGACATCAAGCCGGCCAACATCGTCTACGTCAACGGGCGCCCCAAGCTGGCCGATATCGGGTTGGTTGCTGACCTTAGGGCCGACAATACCCGCGTGGGCACCGCGGGGTACGACCCCCCGGAAGGATCGGGCAAGCCGGTTGGGGATATTTACAGTTTGGGCAAGGTGCTCTACGTCATCAGTACGGGTAATCGGCCGGAGCAATTCCCGGAACTGCCGAGGGACTCGAAGGACAGTATTCGTGCCAAGGAACTGCGCGGAATCAATCAGGTATATTGCAGGGCATGCGAAAACAACCCAGAAAGCCGGTTTAATAACGCCGGCGAAATGGCAGCTGAACTGGCAAAGCTGACGATTGCAAGCCCGGCATCCGGACGAGCGACCCTCATCGGAGCAACTGCGGTCATTGCCGCGGTCGGGTTGGGCTACTTGTCGGTCGACTTTTCAAGAGATAAGAAGGCCGATAAACCAGATGGCGAATCTGTTGGAATCCCGTCAACAAATTCACCCACAGCCGTTCCAACGAACCGGGGGCCACAACCGTCATCCAACGAGGTTTTATTGCCGCCCATAAAAGAGGGCGAATTGACTAGGGATAAAAAATAGGGCGCCTCATGAAACAATACCCGTCCCAAATAAATTTTAAGGGAAAAAACCAAATAATGTCAGATACACTTCCTGGATTGCGTACAGTCTGCAAAAGGAATCCGCACACGCGTTTACCCGGGAGATTTGACCGATGACACAACTATCTGCTGAAGAACACGCCGCATTTGACTTTCAGGAGACCCGTTCGTCTTTGATTGGGAAGCTGGGGGACACCAATGCCGAGGAATGGGATGATTTTTTCCGCTTATACCGCGGTCTCATCTACAATTTTGCCCGCAAGGCCGGGCTCTCGGATGCCGACGCCCAAGACGTCGTTCAGGAAACCGTGCTCAAGTTTTACAAAAACAAGGACAAGTTCAATTACGATCGCAACCGGGGATCCTTCCGCGGATGGCTGCGGGTGGTGACGCGCCGCTGCATTGCCGACCATTTCCGGAAATGGAAGCCAAAACCCAACGAGGAAGCCAACGGCGTTCGTGCCATGGATTCAATGGCCGACATGGATGAACTTGAGGATCCGCAAGGGCAGCAGCTTGAAATGCTGTGGGAACAGGAATGGCTCAACCACGTAACTGCCCAAGCACTCGAAGAGCTGAAACAGCAGGTGAGCGCCCAGCACTTCCAAGTCTTCCACTGCATCCGGTTTCAAGAGTGGAAGCCGGTTGAGGTGGCGGAAACACTGGGCCTGAAGCGGAGCAACGTGGATCAAATTAAGGGAAGGGTGGAGCGCAAATTTTCCGACATTGTCAGCGCCTTGCAGAAAGGCGGTGAAACTGTGGGTTGAAGAACAAACCAAGAAAGGGAAAAACATGAAAAAAATAACAAATGCAATGGTACTGTGTGCCGTGTCTCTGGCTCTGATTGCCGGCTGCAACGTGCAAGTGAATGATGAAGACAACGCAAGTGAAAGTTCCGGCGAAGAATCAAATGGGAACCAAGAAGATGCCCATACTACTGACAATCATCCGGTTATTGGAAAATGGGAAAATGGACCCGAGGAATATGAATTCATTGCAGGCGGCAAAGGCTCCTACAAGCAGTTGAGTAACGAGTCGAAAATGACTTGGAAGTTCAATGACAACAAGATCACCATGCGCGTTGAGGTGATTGCCGGCAATTATGAGGACAAGGACGGCGAGTGGGCTGATGGCGCACTGCGGGTCAAGGACTCATTTGGCGACTTGAAGACCTTTGACCGAAAGTAACTCCCACAACAAATTGGCGGGCTGCTTTCCGGCATGCTCCATTAAATACCTATGAAAATACGTATTACGGCAGCTTGGTTTGCTATGGCGATGTTCGCCGGTGTGGAGGCAGGTGAGATTGAATTAATCAAGGCGCAAGCAAACCAGGGCGATGCAACCAGCCAGGCGAGATTGGCGGAAGCCTACTACTATGGGCAAGGCGTTCGGAAGAATTATGACTCATCATTCGAATGGTCAGGACGCGCAGCAGCCCAAGGTAACCCCATGGGACAGTACCGGTTGGGAACCCTTCTGCACGCAGGGAAGGGGTGCCAAGAGAACAAACAACGCGCAACCAAGCTGTTCAAGGTCGCCTTCCCGGGATTATTGAAATTCGCACAACACAACCACGCCCAGTGTATGCACGCCCAGTGTATGCTGGGCGTGATTTTCGATTATGGGTTGGGGCGGCAGCCTGACCTTCGACAAGCGGAAGAATGGTATCGCCTTTCAGCGCTCCAAGGCGATGTGAACGCCCAGTTTTACCTGGGATTGCTCCATGATGCGGATAACAAGCTATTGCCCAACGACGCAAAGGCTGAAATTTGGTACAGAAAAGCAGCACAGCAAGGCCATGCCAAGGCGCAGTTTTTTCTTGGACTGATGCTAAATTCCGGTAGAGGCGAACCGGCGAACCAAATGGAGGCTGAAGATTGGTGTCGGCGCGCAGCTAAGGCCGGCTTGTTGGATGCACAACTCCACTTGGGCCGGTGGTCCCGGCTTCATGGTAACCCCAAAGAATCCGCTAAATGGTATCGTCGAGCTGCCTTGAACAACTCACCGGGCGCCCAGTTATACATGGGAAATCTACATGAAAAAGGCAATGGGGTTTTGCTGGATTTTGCAATGTCTTACGCTTGGTTCAACATCGCTGCACTCAACGCGGTGACACCTCAGGATAGGAAAAAAGCTGAGGCGGCAAGAGACCGGATCAGAGAAGGCAAACCAGTAACCTTCGTTCTTGAAGGACAGAAGCTCTCCCGGGAACTGATCAAAGAAATGGAAATCGGACAATCCACACCCTCAATGAAGATCCCGCTTTTCAAGGAGAAACTCCCTCGGCACCCTAAACCCGAATGATTCGGTTCATCGCGGCAATCCTTCTGCTCCCTTGGGTGGTCGGCTTTGCTGTCCAGCTCCCTGCATTGGCAAAATCCATTTATGCTGAGCCAAACCCGTTGGCTCCATTCGGGGTTGGTGTTGGGCTGTATGCGCTGGTCTGGGCACTTTTTATTCGCAAGCGAGGGCGTGGGGTTTGGGATACATTCGAACACGAACTGACCCACGCGGTTTTCTGTGTGTTGCTATTCAAGAAAGTCCGGTCCTTCCATGCAGATTCCAATCCGGACCACCGGGGATTTCTCGGTTATGTTGCCCATGAAGAAGCTTCAGGATTCAGAGGCGTCTTAATCACCTTGGCTCCTTATTTTTTCCCAACATTTACAGCCTTCCTACTTTTGATCCGGCTATTGGTTGCTGACGAGTTCCTCCGGTATTTTGACCTTGTGCTGGGCGCGAGCTTCTCTTACCACCTCATCAGCAACTGGCAGGAATTCGGGTTCCATCAGGATGACATCAGGCGGCAAAAGCTGTTTTTTTCCACCGTATTTATTTTGTTGGCCAATCTCATTGTGATTCCAGTTGTCCTGATTGTGTTACTCAAGGACTGGGCTTCGGTACCCCCATATCTGGTTCAGGGAGTCCAATGGCCCTACCTAATCCTGAAATAGACCCTCACTCACTTCGGTTGTTTTTCGTTTCTTTATAAAAACGCTGCTGGAAGAGGCCAGCATAAAATAAATCACTTCACTTGTCAGAACCGGGACTCCTGCCCCGTACTGACAGACGAACAAAGGTTTTCCAAAAACCACAAACAACCAACCAACCAAACAAACCATGAAACAAGATAACAACATTAAGAACATCATCACCGCCAGCCTAGCCGTGGCCCTGTTGGGCTTCGCCCCCGCGCTGCAAGCGGACGACAAAGCAGACGCCAAGGCGGAACTGCTTGAATGCCTGAAAGACAGCGACGAAGCCGTGGAAGAACTGCTCGAGCCGGATTTGGGCTGCTCGGTGGAAATAACCAAGACCGGGTTCAGGATTTACGCCCGTGGCGCAGCCGCCTATGACTTCAGCGACTCCGAGGAAATTCTCGACGCCAAGAAGGAAGCACTACTGAACGCCAAGACTCAATTGGCCAAGTTCCTCAAGGAAAAGGTGAGCAGCGACGAGTACGTGAGCAAAATCGCGGACAAGATGCGCAAATCCAAGCTGCTAGACGGCAAGGAGACCCTCGCAGTGACCAAGAAGGAGTGCAAGCGCCGCGCGGAAGTGATGCGTAACTCGGCCGATGCAATTGTGAAGGGATTCGTGGTCCTGTCCTCCCGGCACAACAAGGACACCAAGACCATATCCTACGTGGGCGGCGTGAGTGACAAGACCCTCAAGGCCGTCGGCCTGCTGACGGAAGGGCTGATCGAATTGGTCGGCAATCCTACTGCCCCCAACAGTCCCGACCAAGACATTGACGACGACGACGAACGCAAAGCCAAAGGTGACTTTTAGTCCCTCTAAGCAGAGTTGTTAACGATCAAACCGCCGGCGGAGGCTTCCGTCGGCGGTTTCTTTTCATGATTCTGAGTTTTTTCTGGTTGCCCTGTCAGAACCCGCGCCTGGGCCCCGTACTGACAGATGAAACAATGGTTTCCTAAAAACGCAACGATCAAACAAACCATGAAACAGAACCACATTTTCAGGATCATCATTCCCGCCAGCTGGGTAGTGATCCTTTTTAGCTTCGCTCTGCTTAACGCCAAGACCCTCAAGGAAAAGGTGGATGACGTGACAAAAATCTACGACATAATCCGGAAATCGAAGCTGGCGGACGACACTGACAGATGAAACACAATATCTTTAACCAACAACTGAACAATAAAATGAAGACCGGAATCAAGTTCCTCATCAATACCGCCCTAGCCGTGGCCTTAATTGGCTTCGCCCCCACATTGCTGGCGGACGACAAGGCAGATGCCAAGGCGGAACTTCTCCAACCGGATCCAGGGTGCTACTTGGAGTTTACCAGTAAAGGTTTTCGGATCTTCTCGCTAGGTACAGCCACCTACAAACACAACAACTCCAGAGACATCCTCTGTGCCAAAAGAAAAGCATTGCTGAAGGCAAAGGCCCAATTGGCCAAGTTCCTCGAGGAAACAGTGATAACTGATGAATTCGTTATTGCCGCTCTTGCGGCCGAAGGCCTCGGGGTGACAAGGGAAGAGTGCATGCGCCGTATAAAAGTGATGCGCATCGATGCCAATGCAATCATCAACGGTTTTCTGGTCATATCTACCCGAATCGACAGGAACACCAATACCGTCTCGTGCGTGGGTGTTGTGGGTGACAAGACCCGTATTCCGATTAGCATAATCAAATGTGGACCCCGTCCCAACTTCCTCCATCCAATTAAAAAACTAATTAAAAAAAAGGGTGATTTTTAGAAAAGTTGAGAAATTGAGGCAACTGCTACTCAGCTCCTGTCATCAATGAGCAAAAGGGCTCGCCGTCTTCTGGAATTTGGAGGAACAGGTTACAATGTCTCAAAGACAAACACAGCCCGCCTCTGAAAGGCATTTTCGTCGATACAAAAGCAGGATTGACGATTCCATTCAACCATCACAGCATACCCCAGTTCCTGGGGTTTGATTGGGTTAATTTAACTTGGCTTGTCAGAACTCACTTTTCTGAGCCGTACTGTTTGTAGATGACGATCGTTGATTCGGCAGTAACACAATGCCGCCGACAACCAGACTGTTCATCATATTGAATTAATCATAGACCAAGAGAAAAGATCATGAAGGCACATATATCCAATATTTCATTCAACATCCTGGCGGGGGTTTTTCTGTTGGCGTCCTGCCATGTGGCCTCAGCTGCCCCAAAGGCCGGCCTTGCCGACCTGAGCTTTGCCGAGGCGAAAGAGAAATTTCCCGAATGTTTTGTGGGCAACAGCGTTGCCGAGATTAAATTCCGCGATCTGGATGGATACGTGATGTGTGGTTTCGCGGAGCAAGTCTTCAAGAATGACCGGGTTCCCGATCTTGCCAAGGAGGCAGCCTCCAATGCGCTTTTGGCATTTCAAGCTCATATAAAGAAGAACTCCAGGAAAGCCGTTGCCTCAATTACAATGCGGAGGCGGGTCATTTTGTACCAGTGGAAGAAGGAGAAGAATATTTACGTAAACTTTTACGTCGCCAAAAAAGACGTGAACATCAACGTTGTGGAGGCATCAACAATCGTGCCCAAGGATGCCAAACTGGAAAAAGTATGGAACGAAGGAGAGTTTACAGAAGGCCCTGCCACTTCACCACAAGGGGTGATTTACTTTTCAGATATTGGAAATCGAATCATGCGTTTTGATCCAAGGAGCGGGCGCTCTCGGGTGTTCCGCTCAAATAGTGGCAAGGCGAATGGAATGATCTTCAATCGCAGCGGTCGCCTCATTGTCTGCGAAGGTGCTAATGGCGGCAATCGGAGAATCTCAGTGACGGACTTGAATGGAAAAGTTCATACGTTTGCAGACCGCTGGGAGGGCAAACGGTTCAACTCGCCCAATGACCTGGCCCTTGACGCGAAGGGGCGCATCTATTTCACCGACCCGCGTTACGCGGGGGATGAGCCGCGTGAGATTGATTTTGAGGGTGTGTTTCTCATTGAACGAGATGGAGCGGTCAAGCTGGCCACCAAGGATGTGCAGAAACCCAATGGCATCCTCGTGTCCCACGACGGCCGCTACGTTTATGTGGCGGACAACAACAGTGATCCCAAGGGCAATCATCACTTGGTGCGGTTCATGGTCCAAAAGGATGGGGTGCTCGCTAACAAAGAAGTGCTGTTTGATTTCGGTCCGGATCGTCGCGGCATCGACGGCATGACGCTCGACGTGAAGGGCAACATTTATGCCACGGCAGGCAAGGGCGAGCGGGCAGGTGTTTATGTTTTCACGCCGGCGGGAAAACAGCTTGCCTTCATCCCCACGCCCGGCACACCGACCAACTGTGTGTTTGGTGCCGGCAAGGAGAAGCGCACGCTCTACATTACTGCCCAGGCCGCGGCGCAGACAAATGGCTCCAAGCCATGGGGGCTCTTTCGCATAAGATTAAAAATCGCGGGGAATCACCCATTCAAGTAATAGCAAGAAATCAGTTTACCTTCACAGTTTCATCCCAAGAAATAAGTCCTGCGCCGGAGAGATCCCCTCGCTTATCAGGGACCTTTTTCAGGTTTAAACGCAGAAGCATCTGTCCCGATAAAAGAGGTGAATTCGGCGATTAGATTGCCAACCCTCACGGCTTCGTGCAGGCTGCGTCGCCGAACTCTTTTCATGAAAACAATTCGCTTTTTTTTGTTGGGCTTGGTCGTAGCGTTTAACGCAGCGGCGGAGCAAAAACTACCGAACATTCTCTGGATCACTTCGGAGGATAACGGCCCCGAACTTGGTTGTTACGGCGACACAT
>CAZJRV010000099.1:0-10335 GCA_964548235.1 uncultured Verrucomicrobiota bacterium | reverse complement strand
GTAGAATCTGCTGGCGGTAAAGTCGAACTATCGGATGATGAAGAATGGGATGACAATAAAACTGATCCCCTCTGCTAATTAAAACCTAAAGCCGTCCTGATAACCATGCTATGCCTAAAATGTTTTAATGAAAAAATGGTCGAACACTCTCCTGATTCAGGCATTTATCATTGCGGGAATTGCTCCAGTCATTGGCTCGAATACAAACCGGTGGAGTCTTATTTGGCTGAGAGGGATGAGATGACCGCCAAAGCCTTCCGGACTATCTGGGATTTGAATTCTGAAAAAAGCCCAACCTTAAAATGCCCGAGCGACCACTCTGATTTACACTTGTTTTCCTACAAGGGAATCGAGCTGGATTTCTGCATGAAATGTAAGGGGCTGTGGTTCGATGCAATGGAAATGGAAAGTTTCACTAATCGCGATGATATCGAGAAGGCAAAATTCAGGCAACCGAAAGGAGAGAGAGAATGGCACGATCTTACGGTAAGTGGGGTTCTATCAGTCACCGCCGAAGTCATCGGCCTAATTGTAACAGCTGAAATAGCCGGAACGTAATGGCAGGGAATGAACCTGCCTCCCCCAATCCAATAAATCATCCAACGCGCCAGTCTTGAAACTGGGACAAAACAATCACAAACAAACGTGATTGAATTCGAGCCTAAAAAATAAGGCCATCTTTTTTGCCTCGCTGCTTGTCCAGATTGACTTGCGTGAACTATCCTAAACCGATGACGCGGCATTGTTTCAACTGCGGGAAAGACTGGACGCTGGCCAACCTGCCGGGCCGGCGCGATGCCTGTGAGGATTGCAACACCGATTTGCGATGCTGCCGCAATTGCGTGCATTACGATCCCATCGTAGCCCATCAATGCCGCGAGCGCCGGGCCGAACCGGTTGATGAAAAAGACCGCGCGAACTACTGCGAATACTTCGATTTCGTGCGGCGCAACTTCGTGAAGATTGATCCTTCCAAGGGCGAAATCAGCCGCGAAGAGGCCGCCAAAGACGCTTTGCGCAAACTACTGGGCGACTAGCAAACCCACTGGATTTTGCGCTGTTCGGATTTATCCACCCAAGGGGTTGTGGTTTTCTTGCTCACAGGGCTTGACATTTTCGTGAATATGTGGTCTTTTCCATCCAGCGATGCAACCAAGGAGCATCGCTAAAAAACGAACTCACAAACAACAATTTCGATTCCTTCCCAGTACAGTTGGAATCCAAAATCCTACAGTAGCCTACTTTGTACTGTTTCTGAGTTCACCGGACCAGGATGGCTCTCTTCAGGCCACCTGGTCCGGCTTTTTTATGGGGTGAGTTTATAGCGCCCGTTTCCTTTCACCGGCTGTACCCAGGCGGATTGAAACTCCGGATAGCCGCGCGGATTGCGTACGCGCTTGGACGCCGTGACCTTGGCGCGCACATAAATCTCATCGCCCTTCAGCCGATACTCCGCGCGGTTGCCTTTCACTGTGGCGAGCACCTGCCCAAGGTCATCGCTGTATTGATGAGTGACACGCAGCTTGGCGCCGCTTGCCAAGGTGTACGGTTTGTGCGCCCGATCGTAGCCCTTGCGCGTGCCGATGAATTGCGTGGTGTATTCCACGTTGGGCTCGGCGGCGATAGTGAGTGAAATCATTTTCTTCGAACGATTCAGTTCGCTCAACGTCACGCCCGTGCTCGCATAAAAATCGCCGGCCTCCATTGCGCGCACCAAGGTGCCGGCCTCCAGTCGTTCCGCACGCACCATCACCCAGCCGCGACCGGCGTTGCTGTGCTTGGGATTGATGCCGTGATAGTTGTGGGCATCATCGGTGGCCAGGCCGAACATTACCACAGGTATCTGGTTTGCTTCTGACAGGCGGCGGGTGAGGATGATGTCCCACATACGCTCGGTGCTGGCGTGCAGCTTGTCGCCGCGGTCGCGCACGATGGGGTGGCCGTTATACACTTCAAAAAAGCGCAAGGCCCTCACCCGCATAATTTCCTCGGCGGTGACGCCCCATCCGAAGTTGGGATGGTTGAGGTGCAGGAGCATTGGCTGCCCGGTGGCTTGGCGCTGCCTTACTAATGCGCTTAGACTTATACCCATAACACTATTCACATTGGCCCCACCGTTTGGCTTGATGAGCGTCTTCAGGTTGATGGCATTCATGTGCACGGGCGCAGTCTTCCAGCGATCGGTAATCTCCTCGCCTTGGATCATCAGGAATTTTCCGCGCGCCTCGAGGCGGCCGCGGAATTCCTGCAGTGTTTTCAATCGCACCTCCAACCGCCCGTTGCGTTCGCGGGTTTGCACCCAGTCACCCCATGCCTCACGATACTTGGCCAGCGCGGGCGGGCCGCCCTTGCTTTTCATCACGTCAATCCAGCGCTCGCCGGTCTGCAGGGTGTTGTGGTCGGTCAGTGACAGGAAATGGTAGCCGTTATCCTTGTACCACTTGGCGATCTGTTCGGGGTAATCATCGCCATCACTCCACAGCGAGTGCGTGTGCAAATTGCCTTTCCACCACTGGCTTTCGGCAAAGGTGGAGATCGCCAGCACCAAGCCAGCCCAACAAGTGAACAGGGTGATTCTCATGGGGAGACGGTAGTCGCATCTCGCCCAGCGTCAAGCACCAGCTAGGGCTAGGGGAAGCGCGCGCCCTGCTTTTTGCCGTGATCGGTTTTCTGGTCGTACTCCAGCTCCATAGCGCGGTGTAGCTTTAGAATTTCCTGCGCCTTGAGCCGCACGGCTTCCTTGAGTTTTTCGCTGGAGGGATATGCCTTGATGTTCGCAAAGGCTTTGTCCGCCGCATCACCCGCCAGTTCAGCAAGCTTGGCATGGCCGTTTTCGTGGAGCTTGAGCCGCGCAATATAAATTTGCCATCGGCGTTGCTCCAACGGGTTTGCCTTATCAAATTCAATCCAGCGCGGGAGGATGATGGTGGATTTCACATCCACCTTCCATTCGCTGAGGCGATAGATTCCCGCCTGCTTTGCCAGTTTGCCGTCCCATTTATACGTCCACTGCAAGGTCCAATCCGTGCGCCCATCGAAACGTTTTTTGCCATTTGGATTCAATGGCCCTTGGGCGTCCATTGCCTTGCGCAATTCGTCAGGCGTGCGGCCGCGGATGTCGTAATATTGAGTGTCCCGCTTGACGGACAATTTGCCGCCCACCCGGTCTGCTGCTGGAAGCATCCAGCTGACAAACAAGGCGAAGAAAATCAAAACCCGTTTCATACCATCAAGGCTTGCCGCGCTTCGCCGTTTTAGTTTGGCCATTGCCAGCATCTAAAAAACGGTTCACCGCATTTAAATAGGCACGTGCGCTGGCCTCGATGATGTCTGTGCTGGCACCGCGGCCGGCTACCAGTTTGCCATCGCCGAAATCCACCTTCACCGACACTTCGCCGAGCGCGTCTTTGCCCTGCGAAACCGAGTGCAGCGCGTAATCCATCAGCTTGCCCGTCGTGTGTGTGATGCGGTCGATTGCTTTCAGCGCCGCATCCACCGGCCCATCGCCAATGCCTGCGTCCTGTTCGGCCTCGCGTTTTTTGCCGGTGTTTTTCAGCAAGCGCACTGTGGCTGTTGGCACGGTTTGGTTGCCAGTGGAGACGTTTAAATAATCAAGTGTCCAAGTCTCCGGCACCATTGTGAGAATGTCCTCCACCAGCGCGGAGAGGTCCTCGTCGTACACAAATTTTTTCTTGTCGCCGATCTCCTTGAAATGATCGAACAACGCGGCGACATCGGCTGCGGACAGCTTAAAGCCCAGATGCTTCAGACGCGCCGCCACCGCCGCGCGGCCGCTGTGTTTGGTAAGCGGCAATTCCGTCTTACCCCACCCCACCTTGCGCGGATCCATAATCTCATACGTCTCGCGCTTTTTCAAAATTCCGTCCTGGTGAATCCCGCTCGAATGCGCGAACGCATTTTCACCGACGATCGCCTTGCTGCGTTGCACAGGCAAACCGCTCATGCGCGCAACCAGCTTGGAAGCCTTCACGATTTCTTTGGCATTAATGCCGCAAGAAAATCCGCGGAACACATCCTTGCGCGTCTGCAGCGCCATCACAATTTCCTCCAACGCCGCATTGCCTGCGCGTTCGCCAATGCCGTTCATCGTGCATTCCACCTGACGCGCGCCCGCCTTCACGGCTGCGAGTGAATTGGCCACGGCCAAGCCAAGGTCGTTGTGGCAATGCACGCTGATGATGGCCTTGCCGGACTGGAATTCCGGCACGTTATCATACAGATGCCCAATGAGCGCGCCGTATTGATCCGGAACCGCCCAACCCACGGTATCAGGAATGTTCACTGTGGTGGCACCGGCCTTCACGACAGCCCGGCAAATTTCCACCAGAAAATCTGGCTCCGTGCGGGAACCATCCTCGGGCGAAAATTCTATGTCTTTTACATATTTACCCGCGCGTTTCACGCCGTCCACGGCGAGTTTCAGGATTTGATCCTGCGCCTTGCCCAGCTTGTGTTCGCGATGGATTTTTGAAGTGGCCAGGAACACATGGATGCGCCCGCGTTTTCCGGCGGGTTTCACGGCCGCACCGGCGGCATCAATATCCTTATTCACGCAACGCGCCAGGCCGGCAATTTGCGCGTTCTTGATTTGCTTTGAGATGGTCTGCACCGCCGTGAAATCACCCTCGCTAATGACCGGGAAGCCCGCCTCGATGACATCCACCTTCAAACGACTCAACTGCCGCGCCACCGCAAGCTTTTCGCGGAGATTCATTGAGGCCCCCGGGCATTGCTCTCCATCGCGCAGCGTGGTGTCGAAAATCAAAACTTTGTTTTTGCTCATGGCCTTAAATTCAAATGTCCTTTGCAGGAATCGGTTTAGCAAAAAACGGCATTCACTGCGAGCCACGATGTCGCATACGCGAGGTTGAATGTTCAGCCGCTTGCGCGTTATGCTGCCGCGCCCCATGGAAACAGATCCACTCAATCTTTGGAAACGCTATCAGGAACGCACGACGTTTCACCCCGAGATCGGCCTGACGCTGGATCTCAGTCGCGTGGACTTCGCGGATGATTTTTTTGAATCGATGCAGCCGGCGGTGGATCGCGCCTTTGCGGCGATGAGCGATTTGGAAAAGGGCGCGATTGCCAATCCGGACGAAAACCGAATGGTCGGCCACTATTGGCTGCGCAATCCAAAGCTGGCGCCGAACGAAGAAATCAAATCTCAAATTGAATCGGCCGTGAACGAGGTGAAATCATTCGCCAACGACATTCATGAAGGCAATCTTGCCGGCCCGGATGGCTCATTCGAAAATTTACTGATCATCGGCATCGGCGGCTCAGCGCTAGGCCCTCAATTCGTTTCACACGCACTCGGGCAACCTAATCTGGATCGAATGAGATTATGGTTTTTTGACAACACTGACCCTAACGGTATCGATAAAGATTTGGAAGAAATAGGCGGATCGTTAGCTAAAACCCTTGTTTTGGTCATTTCAAAATCTGGCGGCACCAAGGAAACCCGTAATGGAATGCTCGAGGCGAAAGAGGCATTTCGGCGACAAGGCTTGGACTTTGCCAAGCATGCCTGCGCGGTGACCGGCGATGGAAGCAAGCTCGACAAGATTGCCGAGGCCGAAGGCTGGCTGAAGCGTTTCCCAATGTGGGATTGGGTGGGTGGCCGCACCAGCGAAACCGCCACGGTCGGACTGCTCCCCGCGGTGCTCCAAGGCATCGACATCGACCAAATCCTCGAAGGCGCAGCCGCGTGCGATACCCTAACCCGCCAGGCCGACGTCGCCACGAACCCGGCCGCCCGCCTTGCCTTGGCTTGGCACCATTGCTGCAACGGTAAAGGTGAAAAAGACATGGTTATTTTGCCATATAAAGATCGATTAGAATTACTTTCACGTTACCTTCAGCAATTAATCATGGAATCCATAGGCAAAGAGAAAGATGCGGACGGAGAAGTGGTTAATCAAGGAATTGCGGTTTATGGCAACAAGGGCTCCACGGATCAGCATGCTTATATTCAGCAATTGCGCGATGGAGTACCCAACTTTTTTACTACCTTTATTGAGGTTTTGAAGGAAAGGCCGGGCGAAGTGTTCCACGTGGAACATGGGATGGTGACTTCGGGTGATTATTTGAGTGGATTTTTTCAGGGCACGCGTAAGGCTCTTTATGAGGCAGGGCGGGAGTCGATCACGCTGACGGTGGAGGATGTTTCGCCTTTTTCGGTGGGTGTTTTGATTGCGCTTTATGAGCGAGCGGTTGGTTTTTATGCGTCACTGATCAACGTGAATGCATATCATCAACCAGGGGTTGAAGCGGGCAAAAAGGCCGCAGAAAGGGTGATTGAACTGCAATTGGCCATTTTCGAGTGTTTGATGAGGCGGGATGGATCGCCAATGTTGGTCGAGGATTTGGCGATGGAAACCCAATCAGTCGATGATACCGAAACAATTTACAAAATCTGTGAGCATTTGGCGGCAAATGGGCGGATGGATAAAATAGATGGGGAAGGGCAGTTCGACGCGCTTTTTTGCCTTCCAAGATCGGATGAAGATGAGTTTCCGGTATCCTAAAGATTTTGACGTAATTGTTGTCGGGGCCGGCCACGCAGGCGTGGAGGCAGCTTTAGCAGCGGCGCGCATTGGGTGTGACGTACTGATGTTGACCACTAACGTGGATACCATCGGCCAAATGAGCTGCAATCCTGCGATTGGAGGCCTGGCAAAAGGCCATTTGGCGAGGGAAATCGATGCACTTGGCGGTGAGATGGGCAAGTGTACCGATATGACCGGCCTGCAGTTTCGCATGCTCAATCTTAAAAAAGGTCCGGCAGTTCGGGCTCCGCGGGCGCAATGCGATAAAAAGGCCTATCAGTTTCGCATGAAATGGGTTTGCGAACGGGAACCCAATTTGACCATTCAACAAGGGCAAGTTGCGCGGCTTATTCATAAAGATCGCGAAGTGCTTGGGGTCGAAACAGCCATGGGGGTGCAATATTTTGGGAAAACAACCGTGATCACCACAGGCACCTTTTTGCGTGGATTGATGCACGTGGGCGATGCCAAACAAAAAGGAGGCCGCTCAGGCGAGGCGGCCGAAACAGGCTTGTCCGGCTCATTGCAGGAGGCAGGCCTTGAGCTAGGCAGACTGAAAACCGGGACTCCACCGAGATTGCTCAAGCGATCCATTGACTTTTCAAAGCTCGAAGAACAACCTGGCGATGAGCCCGTTCCGTATTTCTCATTTTGGAAAAACTCAGCCGAAGATGAAATGTTCCACGTGGAACAAGGCAAAAACCGCTCTTCCGGTATTTACCCGAAGGGATCCATCTTGGATCAACTTGGCGGGCAATTAAAGTGCTGGATCACGTGGACGAGCGACAAAACCGCCGCAATTATCCGAGAAAACCTTCACAAATCACCGATGTATTCGGGGGAAATCGATGGTGTGGGGCCGCGTTATTGTCCGTCGATTGAGGACAAAATTGTTCGGTTTGAGGATAAGGAGAGCCACCAAATTTTTCTGGAGCCCGAAGGCGTCGCCACGGATGAAATTTATGTGAACGGCTTTTCGACGTGTTTGCCCTTTGAGGTGCAGATTGAAATGGTGCGCACGATTAAAGGCTGCGAAAATGCTGAAATTCTTCGCCCAGCCTATGCTGTGGAATATGATTTCGCATCGCCACGCCAGCTCCACCCTTCCCTAGAATCCAAGCCTTGCCGCAATCTATTCCTCGCCGGGCAAATTAATGGCACCTCCGGCTATGAAGAAGCCGGCGCCCAAGGATTGATGGCCGGCATCAATGCAGCCCGGCGCGTCCAAGAAAAAGACCCCGTCGTGCTGCGGCGCGATCAGGCGTACATCGGCGTGCTCATTGATGACCTCATCACAAAAGGCACACTTGAGCCTTACCGAATGTTCACCAGCCGAGCCGAGTACCGACTTCTTCTTCGCCAAGACAATGCAGATATGCGGCTTTCGCAAATCGGTAACGTTACAGGCGTTCTGAATGATCGTTTGTTTGATGTTTTTTGTGCTAAAAAGAAAACTGTTGAAGATGAAATCAATCGCTTGGAATCCACGTTTGAGGGCACCGTTTCATTAGCACAGTTGTTGCGCCGGAATGAAGTGAATTACAGCAACCTCCCGAAGCGTGATGAATCGTTGCCGGAAGAGGTGCAACAGCAAGTTGAGATTACAATCAAATATGCCGGCTACGTGGAGCGGCAGGAATCGGAGGTGGCGCGGTTTCGGTCGATGGAAGATAAGCAGATCCCGGATTGGCTGGATTATTCAGCCATCACCGGCCTGCGAAATGAAGCGCGGCAAAAACTTTCCGATCATCAGCCCGCCACGCTCGGCCAGGCATCCCGCATCTCCGGCATTTCGCCATCGGACATCAGCCTAGTGATGGTGCACATGAAGCGCGGACCCGAAAAAACGCCGGCCTAGGGCTAACTCCCGCCTTTCATTTTCTTAATTTCCTCAGAATTTTTTTCTGCCTTCCGGCTGAGCACCAAAAGATTTTGGCTGAGTTTATGTGACATCTCCTGCAATTGCGTTTCCATTTGAATCAACTCTTCTTTGATGTCCAAATTATCCGATTCCCTGCGCTTGGCTGATTCCTCCAGTTCACGTTCTTTTCGCGCATCATCCATCCCCGTGAGCATCACTCCGATAAACAAGTTCAGCACAATCATCGCCCCGGTGAGGATGAAGCTGACAAAAAACAAACTCGCCACCACCGGCGAAGCCGTCGAAACAATTTCACTGCGCGCAATCCCGATCGCCTCCATCGCCGCGTAGGTTGCTGCGTCGTATCCATAATTGGCGCTGCCGTACATATTGATGTACATCAGGTCCGTCCAGTCCTCCAGCGTCACTGCCCGAAACAACGAGAGCATCGAGGTCTGCAAGTTTCTAAAATGAACCGGGTCATTTTCGGCAAACAGAAATGTTGCCATGCAGCCATAAATATAAAAATGCAACAATGCCAATAGGAAAACATAGCCGATCGAAGGAATACTCTTGAGCACCGCATTCACCAGAATCTGAAGGCGCGGGACGGCCGAGACCAATTTCAGCACACGCAACACGCGCGCCAGCCGAAGCACGGCCACGAACTGGCTGTTTTGAATCGGCAACAGGCAAACCACCACAATCGTAAAATCAAAAATATTCCATGGATCCCGAAAATAATTCCACGGCGTTTTGCCCTCGGCAATAAGCTTGATCAATACTTCAAGCACGAAAATGCCCAGAATAATCGCATCCAGAGCAGAAAGCAGATCATGATGGCGCGCCTCAAAATCGCGGTAGGTCTGCAGCCCAACCACAATGCCGGCCGCCATGATGACCCCCAGAATGAAAGCGGTAAACCACGGCGCCGTAGAGATACGCTTGCAAATATTTATCATAGGAAATCCCGCGCATTGTTATGAAAAATCAGGCCAACCGTCAACGCGGGATGCTAGTGTTTCACAAAGTCCGACCGCCGGCATTCGGCTACCGGTTGATGGTCGCCTGCGGCATGGACTCAATCAAATCCGCCACCATCCGGTCTGTAATAAAATTACCCTTAATATTAAGAAATTTAATAAAATCAAATCCCTTCAGCCATTTAGCGCCCTCATCGGAAATACGGTTGTAGTTCAGGGTCAGGCTCTCGAGGTTCACCAGCTTGGAAAGATGCTCCAGGCCATCGTCGCGGATGTTGTTTTCCCCCAGATCCAGATGGGTGAGGTTATAGAGGTTTTTCAAATGCGTCAGGCCCCGATGCGTCACGCTGGTGTTGGAAAGATTCAAAGACTGCAGATTGTGCATGTCACTGAGGTGCTGAAGGCCCACATCCGTCACGCGCGTCGCGGAAAGCGAAAGGCGGTTGAGGCAATCCATGTTCGATAGAAACTGCAAACCGTCATCGCCCACCTCGGTGATATCCAGAATCAATTCCCGCAACCGGGTCAGTTCGCCGATCGGTTTGAGTCCCTTGTTGGTCAGCGCACAATCCGTGGCATCGAGCACCTCCAAATGCTCCAGTTTGCCCAGCAACTCAAACCCCTCATCCCCCACGCGCACATTGTATCTGATAAACACCAGCGTCGTTTCCGCCTCATCATTCGTGTCCACCCGCCGCGCAATGGACCTCACCGCCCAGCCCAGATTATTCTCATGCTCCGCCAAGGCCACAACCAAAGGAACCGGCGGCGCTTTCTTTTCCTGTTCGTTTTCAGGCATGGATTCGCGGCCACGAAAGCTAACCTTTCAAGTGGCGATTGGAGAGTAAAATAAAAAATGGTGGGAGGAACAGGATTCGAACCTGTGAAGGCATAGCCAGCAGATTTACAGTCTGCCCCG
>CAZJRV010000098.1:0-10406 GCA_964548235.1 uncultured Verrucomicrobiota bacterium | reverse complement strand
CTTCATAGGTGCGGATTGCATCATAAGTTAGCGTGGCGCACAACGCCGATTGGTCCACAATTGGCTAACGCCCGCCCGGCACTGGGGATGTGCCGGGGCGGGTGTCGCCAAGGGGTCGGCCGTCCGAGGGGACAGGCGGCCGGGTGGATCCTGGCTGCGGGTAGAGAGAGGAGGTGCCAGGAGGTCGGCAGTCGTGTTTTAACCCAACCGTGACTGCGCTTGTTTTCATGCGAGTGTAGCCTTGCTTTGAAATTTTCCGTTCAACGCCAGCGAAAGGTTTCCTGCGCGGGCGCGGGTTTGGGTATGCTTGCCGGTTTCGGTTCGGCATTGAGATTCTCGCGAATCTGCCGGAACCACCAATCCGCCTGCGGTTGATAACGCCGGTACACCACGTGTGTGGTTCGGGTGCCCGGCCCGTCCAAGGTAAGTTTCAGTTCTCGTTGTCTCATTTGATGCCCCCATCTCTTTATAGTACCGCCGCGGAAACGCGAATCTAACAACTATCACCAACTTTTTTCCAAAATTTTTTCCCCCTTGTGAATAACCTTCCCTTTGTGAACAAGCCGCGCGCGGGTATTATTTTGCCAAGGAGGTGAGGAAAAAGCCGTCATTGGTCGCCGGTGAACTACGCGTGAATAAACGCGGGCACGGCCATTCGGGCACATAAATTCCAAAACCACGATGGGAACAATTTTCAACATTCCGGACTACGAGTTGGTGATTGAAATCGCCCGAGGCAGTTATGGCCAAGTGTGGCTCGCCCGCAATGTGCTTGGCACGTGGCGCGCGGTGAAAATTGTGCAGCGCTCACTCTTTGAGGATTCGCGCCCATATCAGCGCGAGTTCAACGGCATCCGTCATTACGAAGCCCTCTCGCGCGGGCACGATGGCCTCATTGATGTGCTCCACGTCGGCCGCAACGAGGACGAAGGCTATTTTTATTACGCGATGGAACTGGCCGACGACCAAGTGGTCGGGCAGCGCGTTCAAACCGCCGATTATACCCCGCGCACGTTGCAATCCGAAATGAGCGCGCGCGGCCCCTTTCCTGCCGAAGAATGCATCGACCTCGGCGCGCAACTCGCCGACGCGCTCGATTATCTCCACCGAAATAATTTGGTGCATCGCGACATCAAGCCTTCCAACATCGTCTTTGTAAACGGCCGGCCCAAGCTGGCCGACATCGGCCTTGTGGCGGGCTCGGGGATGTCTTCATTTTCCACCGGCACACTGGGCTTCCTGCCAACCGAAGGCACCGGCGGACGCGCCGCCGACGTGTACGCGCTCGGCAAAGTGCTGTACGAAATCAGCACCGGCAAAGATCGCAACGCATTCCCTGATTTGCCCGCCAGCGCGCGCGGGTTGTCTGGCCGCGAAAAGCTGATGCAACTCAATCCGCTGCTACTGCGCGCCTGTGCTTCTGAAGATGACGATCGCTTTGAAAGCGCGGGCGATTTCGCCAATGCACTGCGCCAACTCAATGCGCCCTCCGCATTCGCCGGCCCCTTTAGTTGGCGCGAGCGCCGCCTCATCGCCATCGCGGCCGCGTTGGCGTTGTTGTTGGTGCTCTCGGATGCGCTGTTAATTTATTTGGGCACCCGCAATGCCGACAAACCGGACGACCTCGCCAAGCCGCCCGCGTTGGAAACAGACGATTCTCCGCTGCAGGGCAAATATGATTCCGGTGATTAGTTGTTAGATTCACGCTCAAATGGCGGTACTTAATAGAGGTGGTCGGGCGTTCCGGCATTTCTGTGTTTTTTACAAAAGGAGCAAAAAATGGATTGGGATAAAATGAAGACCCGTTTCGGGCAGGATTCAATAAAAGTTTTTTTCGGCGCGGCGGTTATTTCCGCCATTGGCTTGGGAGCGTATGCGGTGTTGCAGGAACCACCCGCATTGACGGGCGATGATTTACTTCCAGCGCCCGGCGAAGTGGGCGAGAAAATGGAGGGCGTGAAGCTCATTCCCGCTGATTCCGAACTGCCCGCGCGCGCGACCTTTCGCGTGCAATTTGATGAATCAATCATCAAGCAGGAACAAGTCGGCCAATCCGGCCAAATGAATCCGCTTGTTTTTGAGCCGCCACTCAAAGGTGAATTTATTTGGGACAGCACCCGTTCCGGCGCATTCACGCCGGCCCGCGGGTTAGAATTGGGTGCGCGATTCACCGTGAGTTTGAGCGCGGCAACTGCTAGGAAAACCGGCCTTCAATTTCGCCGCAATTATTACACGCCGCCGATGCAGGTGGAGGCGCACCGTTTACATTCCATAAACAGCGGCCGGCCATTCAGCGCCGCGTTGGCGTTCAACGTGGCGATGGACGCCACCGCGGCTGAATCGTTTGTTGTGTTTCGCGCTGAAAATGGCAAATCGATTTCCGCCAGCATTGAGCCGATGACAGATGACAACCGCCGATGGCTCGAAGCCCCCAACGAGCCGTGGTCGATGCGGATGGCTGATGAGGAGGCTGAGGTGATCGGGCTTCCCACGCGCGTGGTGATTCGCCCCAAGCGAATTTTGAGCCCCGGCACCGAATGGAAACTTGTTTTGAAAAAAGGAATGCCCTCCGGCGATGGCAATCAACTTCCGAATAATGTGGCTTTCAAACTCGGCACACGCAAACCAATGGAGGTTGAAAACATATTTGCCGAAAACCAACTCAATCACGGGCGTTCCATTCAACTTCGTTTAAGCCACGCGCTGTCGCCGGAACTTACCGAACAGCAACTCGCCAAATGGCTGGTTGTGGAGCAACCCGTGGAAATTAGCCCCAATAAACCACCGCGTTTCATGCAAACTCAAGTTGAATTTGCCGTGGAGATTTCGCATTCAAGGATTACTCTCAAAGGTAATTTTGAGTTAAACCAAAAATATCGCGTGCGATTGAAATCTGGTTTGCCCAGCAAAATGGGCCTCACGCTGGACAAAGAAAGCCGCAAAGTGGTTTTATTCAAGCCATTGCCCAGCCGCGTGTATTTGCCGGGCACGTATTTTTCACAGGCGGCGGATGGCAATCGACAGTTCAGTTTTGTTTCCGTCAACAACCGCGCCATTCGGTTGCGGGTGAAACGCATTGACCCCGAGCAGTTGACAAAGGTGCTGAAAGTATACAAAGACGATTACATGGCCTCTGGAGGACTTCACTGGTCGAGTAAATGGGTCTGGCGCAAAGGGCAGCCGTTGAGTTTCGACCTCATCCCGGGCGCGCAAGTGTGCGATCGCGTATTCCACCCCAAAGCCGCGGTGGATTCGGCAGTGAAGAAGGAATTCACTTGGGACGAGTTGCTGGGAAACGATGCGCCCGGCCCATTGTTTGTATCCGTCGAGTGCGTGGGCCGCGATGGATCGGCCAGCAGCGCGCAAGTGATCACGCAGCTCACTGATGTGGGCCTTACTTGGAAACAGGCAGCCGGTGAAATTCATGTGCAGGCATTTTCATTGCGCACCGCCAAGCCGCTGGCGGGCGCGAAGGTGCAAATTTTGGGAAACGCCAACCAGCTGCGCGTCAGCGGCAGCACGGATGCAAATGGCCAAACGGTTTTGGCTGCCGCGGATCGCGATGGGCGCAGGGTGCGTTGGCTTTCGGTTTCGCACGGCACGGATCATCACGTGATTCAGCCGGATCTTTATTTCGCTGAAATTCCTCTTTGGCCGTTTGATGTGAATTATGGATGGGGAAAATCTGAAACACGCAAAACGCATTTGTTCACTGACCGCCTCATTTATCAGCCGGGCGATATCGTGCGCTTGAAGGGGCACGTGCGTGATTGGACGGATGGCAAAATGGAAGTGCCCGCCGGTGAATCGCTTGCCGTCCGCGCGCGGGATTGGCGCGGGCACACATTTTTCAGCGAACCCGTCACTGTGAGCGAGCACGGCTCGTTCGACGCGAAAATCCAACTCGCTCAAGGCGTCAGCGGCAGCGCAACCATTCAGGTGGGCGGGCAGTATCATTACATCGACGTGTATGAATACGAGCCGGCAACCTTCAAGCTGCGCTTCCCGGGCCAACGCCAGTTTGCGCCGGGCGCGGCGATTGAAATTCCAATGAGCGCTGCTTTTTACTTCGGCAAACCGCTCGCAGGGGCGAAGGCGCATTGGTCATTCACCGGGCATCACACCACATTTTCGCCAGCGGGTTGGGACAAGTTTGAGTTTGGCGAAACGGAAGGCAGCCGCACCACGGAGCTTTCCGACGAAGGCACGCTCTCGGCCGAGGGCCGGTTAGTTATTCGGCCGGAAGTGACGGATGATCCCAGTTCGGCGATGCCCGTGGAAGGCAGCCTGTCCGTGCGCATCACCAATGCCAACGGCCAATCCATCTCCGGTGGCACTTCCGTCATCCGGCACGCGTCGGGCTATTATTTCGCGCTGCGCGAATTGCCGCGTGTGCGATGGGCCAAGCAGCCCATTTCTTTGCAGGTGGTGGCGGTGAAACCCGATGGCAGCCCGGCCAAGGTCGGCCAGTCGTTCACGGCCACGCTCAAGAGAATCGAATGGCATAGCGTGAAAATGAAGGGCGCGGGCGGCGTGGTGCGTTATAAAAATGAACGCAAGGAAATCCGCATTGGCGAAACAGGTTTGAAAACAATCGGGCGCGACAAGGATCCGGTTCCGTCTGAATTGGTGCCGCCCGAGACGGGTGAGTATCAACTGGAACTACGCGGGGCGGATGTTAATGGCCGGCCCATCCGAAACACCACTACGTTTTATGTGCGCGGCGAAAAGCCGTTGGCTTGGGATTACCGCAATGAATTTCAAATGGAAATGGTTCCGGATCGCGCCGTGTATCAATCAGGCGGCACGGCCACGATTTTGTTGAAGGCGCCCTTCAGTGGCCGCGCGGTCGTCACGGTGGAACGCGAGAAAGTGCTGCGCAGTTTTTCCGTAAACGTCACCGGCAATGCGCCCGCCATCGAGGTGCCCTTGCTGGAAGACGACGCGCCCAATGTGTTTGTTTCCGTGATGCTGCTGCGCGGTTCGGCGGACAGCACGCGCATAATCAAAACCGCCGAGTATCGCATCGGCTATTGCGAATTGAAAGTTGAGCGCCCCAGTTCCCGCCTGATAGTGGAGGCGGAATTATCCCAATCCGATTATCAACCCAGCGAGGAAGTGGAGGCCACGGTTTTGGTGAGCGACCACACCGGCGCGCCAGTGCCCGGCACGGAGGTTACGCTGTACGCCGTGGACGAGGGCATTCTCGACCTCACCGGCTATGAAGCGCCCGACTTGCATTCGTTTTTTTACGCGTCACGCACGCTTCAAGTGGATACCTCCACTTCATTTCCCTTCATGCGCACGGAGGATCCCAGCCGTGTTGCTTACGGAAACAAGGGACACCTCATCGGTGACGGCGGCGACACCGGTAAACTGCGCCGCAAGTTTCTCGCCGTCGCGTTCTGGAATGCCACGCTGCGCACGGATGCCGAAGGTCGCATTCGCGCGAACTTTACCGCTCCCGACAGCCTCACGCGATATCGCCTCTTTGCCGTTGCGCATTCGGGCGATCGCTTTGGAACCTCGGAAACCGGTCTCCGTATTCACCAGCCGTTGATGGTGGAATCCGCCCTGCCACGCTTTGGGCGCGTGGGAGATCAACTCATCGCCAAGGCGATGGTCTACAACCAAACAGACCAAGCCATTGAGGCCGACGTGAAGCTCGAGCTGGATGACACCATCACCGCCAACGGCAAACTTGAACGCCGCATCACCATCCCCGCGCAAGGCACGGCGGCGGTGAATTTCCCGCTAGAGTTTGCGCGTGTCGGCACGTCGCGCACGGTGTGGCGCGTGCGATGCCCCGCGCAACCAAAACTTGCCGACGCGCGCGAGTCGTTTATCGACATCCGCCACGTGGCACCGTTGCGGCGCGCGATTCATTTTGCGCGCATCTCGGATGCGGAAAGTGATTTGCTCAAACCCATCGACCCCGCGCTGCGTCAGGCCGAAGGCGAATACACCATCAGCGTCAGCACCTCGCCTATGGCGGAACTGGATACGGCTGCGGATTATTTACTGCTGTACCCGCACGGGTGCGTGGAGCAAACCAGCTCGCGCTTGTTGCCGTGGCTTTTGTTGGATGAATTTGAAGATGTGTTTCCGCGGTTCAAATCCGATTCGCCAAAGGCGCGGCAAATTACTGAAAAGAGCATCAACCGCCTTTTAACGATGCAAGATTATTCCGGCGGGTTGGGTTATTGGCCGGGCGGATCCGCCACGGTTTTTGCCAGTGCCTACGGCGGAATGGTCCTGGCCATCGCGGAGGAGCGCGGCCACGACGTGCCGGACGAGCAATTGAAATCGTTGGCAAAATATCTCACCAAAAAAGTGAAGGGGCCATTGAGCGAGAAACGTGATGGCGAATATTGTCTGGCGCTGTACACGCTGGCCTTGCTGGGCGAGGCGCAGCCGGCTTGTCACGAGCGGATGTTCAAGCAACGCGATCAATTATCCAGCAGCGGCCGCGCTCTATTGGCGATGGCTGTGGCGAAGGTAAATGGGTCCGAGGAGATGGTTCGCGATTTGCTGAAACGTGCTAAATCCAATCAACGTGGCTTCAAATATTATGGCAACTCCAGCCAATTGCTTGGGATGCGATTGCTGGCTTTGTGCCAACACGATGCGGATTCGCCCGCCGCCGCACAGCTCGCGGGGAAACTCGTCGCCAGCATGCGCGCGGGACATTGGGGAACCACCTTTGCCAACGCGTGGGTCATGTATGGGATGTCGGCATTTGCCCGTGAACATTCCACCAAACAAGGCCCGGCAAATGGCACGATTCTTTGGGGAACACAAGAGCGCCCATTCAAACTAAACGCGAAGGAACGCCGCTTGGTGTTCACGTTTCCAAACACGCCCGGCCCGGATGAGACGCCATTGATCCTGCGCAATCCCGACGAGCGCACTTTGTTTGTGCAGGTGAAAGCGGCGATGCATCCCGCGCAACGCCAAACCAAGCCTGTCAAACAAGGTCTCTCCATCCATCGTACATTCACGCGCTTAAAAGACAACGGCACCGAAGACAACGATGCGCCTCTGCGCGTGGGCGATCTGGTGCGCGTCACATTGCGGGTGGATGTCCCCGCGCCCGCGCATTACTTTGCCATTGAAGATGGCTTGCCCGCCAACTTGGAGCCGATGAATGCCCGCCTGAAAACGCAGGCTAGAATAGTTGCGCGATCGCGAATCAATTGGCGCATTAGCCATCAAGTTTTGCGCAAAGACCGTGCGGTGTTTTATGCAAACAATCTTCCGCGTGGGATGCATCAGTTCAAATACCTCGCCCGAGTGCGCGCCGCCGGAACAGCCACTGCGCCAGCAGCAAAAGTGGAGGCAATGTACGATCCGGACATCGTCGGCCTCAGCGCCAGTCAACCCATTGTGACGCTGCCATTGAATGACTAAACGATTGCGCCAACTTCGCGATTGGTTCGCGCGCAAGGCGTGGCGGCGATGGGCGCTGCGTTTTGGTTGTGTTTGGTTTGTGGGATGGTTGGGATTGCAAACTGTGGTGACGTTTATGCCGTTGCCGGTGGCGATGGATTCGCCGCCAGTGTTCAGTCCCCAAGCCACCGATCGCAATGGGAAACCTTTGCGCCTGTTGCTGACTTCGGATGAGCGGTTTTTTCAACCGGTTGCGTTGGGGGAATGCGCGCCGATTTTTTTGAAGGCCACGCTGGCGGCGGAGGACAAACGGTTTTGGCGGCACTCCGGCGTGGATTGGTTGAGCACCGCCCGCGCGGTGAAAGAAATTGCGGTGCATCGGCGGGTGATGTCCGGCGCATCGACCATCACGCAGCAACTCATCAAGAACGCCGAGCCGCGCCCGCGCACCGTGCGCACGAAAATTCTCGAGAACCTGCAGGCGCTCAAGCTCGAACGCACGTGGAGCAAGGAACAAATTCTCGCTGCATATTTGAACCGCATCGATTACGGAAACCTTTGCCGTGGCGCGGGCACGGCGGCGTGGTTTTATTTTGATAAACCACTGGCCGATGTGTCGCCCGCCGAGGCGGCGTTTTTGGCGGCCTTGCCCAATGGCCCTTCGCGGCTGAATCCGCACAAGCATTTCGAACGCGCCAAGCGGCGGCAACTCACCATTCTTTCGCGCATGCGGCGGTGCGGTTGGCTGGATGCCGCCGCCCATCGCCGCGCCTGCGCGGAGCCCATCGCCCTGCACCGCGAAGGCCGCGCGTTTGCGGCGGCGCATTTTGTCGATTTGGTGCGCCAACAGCGCGAGGTAAAAACAGATGTGCGCACCACGTTGGATTTGCCGTTGAACCGGTTTGTACATCGCACGCTCGTTGATCGCTTGGATCGATTGACCGAGCGGAATGTTTCCAACGGGGCGGTAGTGGTGATCGAAAACGCAACAGGCAACGTGCTGGCGTTGGTGGGATCGCGCGATTATTTTGAGGCGGAATCGGGCCAGGTAAACGGAGCGTGGGCGGCGCGCAGTGCGGGATCCACGTTCAAGCCGTTCACCTATTTGCTGGCGCTGGAATCGGGGATGACGCCCGCGACAGTGATCGCGGACGTGCCCACGGATTTCGCCACGAGCACGGGCGTGTTCAGTCCGCAAAATTTCAACCGCCAATTTTACGGGCCAATGCGGCTGCGGTTGGCCCTGGCGAACTCGCTGAACGTTTCGGCAGTGAAAGTGCTGGAGGCTTCCGGGGGCGCGACGATTTTGCAAAAACGGTTGCGCGAATGCGGGCTCACCACGTTGGGGGCGAAGGCGAATCATTACGGACTCGGATTGACGATCGGCAATGCGGAGGCGCGTTTACTGGAATTGACCAATGCCTACGCCACGCTCGCGCGCATGGGGGTGCACCGGCCGGCGCGGGTGTTGGCGGGTGATCCGGTGGAGGCGCGGCGGATTTTTGATGCGCGGCACGCGTGGCTGATTGCGGATATGTTGAGCGACAACGCGGCGCGCGCGCAGGCGTTTGGCTGGGAATCGGCGCTGGCGTTTGAGTTTCCGGTGGCGTGCAAGACGGGCACGAGTTCGGATTTCCGCGACAACTGGGCGATGGGTTTCACGCCGGAATTTACGGTGGGCGTGTGGGTGGGAAATTTCGATGGCGCGCCGATGCAAAATGTTTCCGGCGTGACGGGTGCCGCGCCGGTGATGCACGCGGTAATGGAGCATTTGCGCGGGCGCTTTGGCACGAGTGAGTTTGAGCGGCCATCCGGGATGGTGTCCGCGCTGGTAAATCCAATCACGGGCCGAAGGGCAGGGGAGGGTGTGGGGGAATGGTTTGTCGCGGCGAAGGTGCCGCCGATGGAGACGCGGGATGAATTTGACGGGGGGGGTCGCGTGAAGTTGGGCGCGGATTATGCAGAATGGTTTGCCAGCCGTGACAACCTGCTTCGGAATCACGCGGTGCTCGATGAACCGCAGTCCGCCAAAGTGCGCGTGGTGTCGCCTTTGCCGGGCACGGTTTATTATTTGGATCCGGATTTGCCGCCCTCGAGCCGCCAGGTGCGTTTGCGGGTGAATGCGGCTTCGGCGAATTGGTCATCGGAAACGCTGGAGTGTGTCGCGCTTGATGGGGATGTGTTTGTGCATTTGCAGCCCGGTCGACATCGGCTCACAGCGGAAGTGGGTGGACGGCGGCTGGAAACGTGGATTGAGGTTGAGGAATTATAGTTGATGCAGCCCGGCTAATTTGAGTTTGTTTTCTGTTCAGTTTGATTCCTTGGCTCTATTCTCAGGCCGATGGCTCTGGTTGATTTGGATTCGGTGGTGCTGCGTCTGCGTGAGGGGGATCACGTGGGAGTGTTGAAAAAAACGCTGAAGGGCGGCGCGGAACTGGCGAATGGGCAAAGCCCGTTGACCGTGGCGGCGACGATACCCGCGGGGCACAAAATTGCATTGCGAGCGGTTGCTTCGGGTGAGGCGGTGCTCAAGTACGGGCAGATCATCGGGTTTGCCGAGGGGGATATTGCGGCGGGGGAGCACGTGCATTCGCAAAATTTGGTGTGTCGCGATTACGGGCGGGAGCATCGTTTTTGTTCGGATTATCGGCCCACGGAATTGTATGCCGAAAGTGTTCGGCGCACGTTTCAGGGATTTGCCCGTCCCGGCGGCCGCGCTGGCACGCGCAATTATGTGGCGGTGATTTCCAATGTGAATTGTTCCAACTCCGTTTCGCGTTATGTGGCGGAGCGCTTTCGCGGGGCGGATTTTCAAAAACAATTTCCCGGCATCGACGGCGTGATCGCGCTGAAAACGCAAGGCGGTTGCGGCGTGGATCCGGGCGGGCCGATGCAAATGATTCGCCGCACGCTGGGCAATATGGCGCGGCATTCGAATATCGCGGGCTACGTGATGATCGGGCTCGGCTGCGAGGACAATCAAATCGCGGGCATTCGCGAGGATTATGATTTGGACA
>CAZJRV010000097.1:0-10442 GCA_964548235.1 uncultured Verrucomicrobiota bacterium | reverse complement strand
CAGGGGCTCCCATCATAATCCACTTTTCAAAATCGGCGATGACTGAAGCGGGAAGCTTTTCCTTGGGCGGCATGGCAATGTCTTCATCGCCATAACGGATAGCCTCGATCAGCAAACTGTCCTTCACCTTCCCCGGCACCACGGCGTGGCCCGAATCGCCGCCCTTTCGAATGCCCGCGCGCGTGTCAAGCAGCAGCCCGCCCTTCACCTTTTCGCTGTCGGCTGAATGACATTTGTAACAATGATCCACCAACACCGGCCGAATTTTCGTTTCAAAAAACGCCAACCCCTCCGCCGTCGGCTCCGCAACCGCGGCATCGACAGTGAGCGTGCAAAAACAAATCAATGCACCTGCGCTGAGTTTATTGAGTTCATTCATCGCCAAATCCGTACCTTAAAAGACGCATCTTGGCAATAATTGTTACGTGTGCGAAGTGGCTTGCGAGGGAACATTGTTTTCTCGAATTCACGCGATTTGTTATACTGCTGTGAATCTTGTGCCAACCATACATCAAACTCTCTCCCCATTTGACAATCCCCTTCGAGGTCATTAGTTTCCGGTCAGTGAGTGCGTGTTTGAAAGCAATGATCGTGGCGGGGTTGGCTTTTGTTTTGGCCAATCCGGCTTGCTTTTGTTGTGCTGAGACAGCGCCGTCCACGGAAGAGGCACCGGTTTCCAAATCGAGTTGTTGCGACAAGAAAACCGGCCCCATCAATGATGCTCCCGAACCATTAACGCCCGCGCCATGCGATTGCGATTCGAGCGTGGACGAAGCCCTTGCGCAGGGAAAGATGGCTTTCTCGATTCCGGATTTTGCCTCGCTGCGCTTCGAATGCCACGGGGTTCAGCCAGTCGTTTCATTCAGTCATTCGGGGCTTGCACCAACCGCGTCGGAATTTCGCGGCCCGCCCTTGCGGCATCTTCATTCGGTTTATCGCCTTTGATTTTCTTTTTGATTCCAGTGCTCATTCACGATGAGCCTTGTGGAATTCACTCCCGTTTGGCCCATGCCTTTTGGCGTGCGGACATCCAACTGAACCCGAAAATTTTTATGAAACACATTTTGAAAATAACCATTGCATTATTGCTGCTCGGTGTGCATTTCGCGCACAGCGCGGTGGTGCGTTATGACCTGACGATTTCTGAAAAAATCATCGTGGCCAAGGGTAAGCGAGTGACCGCGTTGGCCATCAATGACCGCATCCCCGGGCCCACGCTGCGCTTTCGCGTGGGCGATACCGCGCGCATTCGAGTGCATAACCGGTTGCCGAAGGAGAAAACCATCCTGCACTGGCACGGGTTGCTGCTGCCTAATGCGCAGGATGGCGTGGCGCCCCTGACCACGCCACCTATCGCGGCGGGCAAATATTCTGACTACGAATTTCCGCTGACGCACGCCGGCACGTATTGGTATCACTCGCACATGGGCCTTCAGGAACAACGCGGTTTGTACGGCGCAATCGTGGTGGAACCCGCCGCACCAGTCGGCCCGCCGGTGGATCGCGAGCACGTGGTTCTGCTTTCGGACTGGACCAACGAAGACCCCAAGGAAGTGATGCGCACACTGCTGCGCGGCGATGAATGGTACGCCATTGCCAAGGGCAATATCCAGTCAGTCTGGGGCGCGCACAAGGCGGGTGCGCTGGGCGAATATTTTTCGCGCGAATGGTCGCGCATGCCGCCGATGGATATTTCTGATGTGGCCTACGATGCTTTTTGGGCCAATGGAAAACCGCGTCTGCGGCTGGAAGGCAAGAGCGGCGAGCGCGTGAAATTGCGGCTCATCAATGCCGGCGCGTCCACGTATTTTTATGTGCACTCAGCTGCGGGGCCATTGACGATAGTGGCGGCGGACGGCCAGCCCGTGGAGCCGGTGCAGGTTAACCGGCTGTTGATGGGCATGGGCGAAACGTACGACGTGATTGTGGCGCTGACCGCTGAAGGCCGCTACGAGGTGCGCGCCACGGCGCAGGATGGTTCCGGCCACGCCTCAATGTTCCTTGGTACGGGCGCGGAGCATTTGGCTAAGGACATCCCTAAGCCAAACCTGTATTCGATGGACTGGATGGTTGCTGGCTTGGACAAAGACGATCAACCGCTAAACACGCCCGAGCCGCCACGCCCGTTGTCGCCTTATCGCAATTTGCGCGCGCTCGCCCCCACTAAGCCGCCGACCGATGCGCCGGTGCGCGAAATCGAGCTGCGGCTCACGGGAAACATGCAGCGTTATATGTGGTCGTTTAACGGCAAGATGATCAAGGAGGAATCCACCATCCGCGTCACGCGCGGCGAGGTGTTGCGCATGAAGTTTATCAACGACACAATGATGCATCATCCGCTGCATTTGCACGGGCACTTTTTTCGGTTGCTCAATGGGCAGGACGATTTCGCGCCGCTCAAGCACACGGTGGATGTGCCGCCGATGGCGCGCGCTGCGATTGAATTTCTCGCCAACGAGCAGGGCGACTGGATTTTCCATTGCCATTTGCTCTACCACATGAAAGCCGGCATGAGCCGCGTAATCAGCTACGATGATCAGGGGCCGAACCACAAACCTAATCTGGATTACAAAAGCATGAACCCGTGGACCTTCAATATGGACGCCACCGTGCAGAATAATTTTAGCGAAGGCCGCGCCGGCTGGCGCAACGCGCGTAACAATTTGGACTTCACGTGGGATTACGGATTTGAGGAAAAAGAATACGAGATGGATCTCGTTTGGAGATACTACCACAACCACAACTGGTCCTCGCTGTACGGCTACCGGTTTACCAACGAGCACGATGCCAAGAATCGCGCCTTCGGCGGCGCGCGCTACCGCTTGCCGTTGCTGGCGTACAGCACGCTCACGGTGGATTCCGAGGGCGACCTGCGTCCCAGCCTGGAGAAATCCCTGCAACTCACCCAGCGCCTGAGCTTTGTCAACGAACTCGAGTCCGACACCCACTCCGACTGGGAATGGCGCGGCGGCCTCGAGTACCGCCTAAACAAACGGTGGTCCATCACCGGCGGCTACCACTCCGACCACGGCTTCGGCGCCGGCTTGAATCTCAAATGGTGAAAACTAAAAACAACCAAACACCAAAGAAAGGAACATGAAAAAAATACTACTCATCATTACCGCCAGCATCCTGCTACTCGGCTGCGGCACCACCTCGATTGCGAATGCCAAACCGTACCCGTTGAAAATCTGCATTGCGTCGGACAATGAACTTGGCTCAATGGGCGAGCCTGTTGTGATCGTGCACGAAGGCCAAACCATCAAGTTCTGCTGCAAACCCTGCATCAAGAAATTCAAAAAAAATCCGGCCAAATATTTGGAGAAACTGGAGCAGTAAATTCAATCGGATGATGTTCGAAATTCACCCGAAATTATTGGAGGATTGCCATGCGCTTGGGCCATTACCGAGCGGCCACTTGCTGCTGCATCGCAACGCGGAAGTGATGTGGTTGATTCTGGTTCCCGAATCGACGGCAACGGATTTGCTCGATCTTTCTGCCGATGAATTGCAACGAGTAATGGCCGATTGCCGTTCCATTTCCATTTTTCTCAAATCGGAAATGGGCTTTCCTAAAGTAAACTTTGGCGCGCTTGGAAACGTCGTTCCTCAGCTCCACCTGCACATCATCGGCCGCAAACCAAACGACGCCTGCTGGCCTCAACCCGTTTGGGGGAATCTGCCTGAAGGCAAAATTCACTCTTCCGAAACTATCAAACACATCCGCAAAGCGCTCGTTAAATAAATTGCTAAATTTGCCGTGCTCAGTGAAAGTCGCGGCCGATTTTCAAACTATGAGTCACAAAAAAATTCGTTGGGGATTCCTTAGCACGGCTTGGATTGGGATGAAGAACTGGCAATCCGTCGCGCTGTCCGGCAACGGCGAGATTGTGGCCGTGGCCAGTCGCGATGCGGCCAAGGCGCAGGCGTGGATTGATGAATGCTCCGCACACGTGCCGTGCTCTTCCGGTCCAGAGGCGGTAGAGGGCTACGATGCGCTGCTGGCGCGGGATGACATCGATGCGGTTTACATTCCGCTGCCCACAGGCGTGCGCGCGGAATGGGTCATCAAGGCCGCGCAAGCCGGCAAGCATATCCTGTGCGAAAAACCGTGCGGCGTGGATGTTGCGGAATTGGAAACAATAATTTCCGCCTGCGATGCGGCGAGTGTGCAGTTTATGGATGGCGTGATGTTTATGCACAGCAAACGGCTGGATGCATTGCGTGAAACATTGACCGATGGCAGCATCGGTGAATTGCGCCGGATCGCCTCGGCATTCAGCTTTAATGGCGGCGACGACTTTCGCGAGGGCAACATCCGAATGCACAGCGAGCTCGAGCCTCTCGGCTGCGTTGGTGATCTGGGATGGTACAACATCCGCTTCAGCCTTTGGGTGATGGATTACGCGATGCCCAAAGCGGTGAGTGGCCGCATGTTGCGCGGCGCGGCACGGAGTGATAGCCCGGACCAAGTGCCGATGGAGTTTTCCGGCGAGTTGTTTTTCGACGCTGACGTAACAGCGAATTTTTACTGCTCCTTCCTCACCGCCAACCAGCAATGGGCGCACGTCTCCGGCACGAATGGCACCGTTCGGCTCGATGATTTTGTGGTGCCATTTTACGGCAGTGAATTGCACTACACCGTGAGCAATACCGAGAGCAACCAGCACGTGTGCGATTTCAATATGGAACGCCGCGACCGAATCGTTGCCACCCCCGAATACGGCGGCAGCCACCCCACCTCGCAGGAAACCAACCTCTTCCGCAATTTTGGCAATTTAGTTTTGAATGGCACGCCGGATAAAAAATGGGGCGACATCGCCTTGAAAACGCAAAAAATCTCCATGGCCTGCATTGAATCCGCCAAACAGAATGGGGCACGCGTGGAGTTGTGATTACGCCTCCATTGTCTTGATGGGATAATCCAGCAGCTGCTTTCTCGTGTCACCAATGTAAATCCTTCGTGCTTGGCTTGGGCTGCGAGGGGGCGGTGTGGATGAGGGGGAGGTTTGCAATCTCAAGCGTGTGGGCGCTGGTCAGACTTAGTTCTGGTCAACTTGTTTTTTGGCGGAAAAATTGGGGTAATTGCATTGGATGAGAACATATTTGAACCGCCTAGGCGCAAAGACGCCAAAGATTATTGGGGTGGTTTTCTTGGTGCCTTGGCGGTTTTTCACTCCGGCTTGCGGCCGAGGAGGAGGATGAGGCTGCCGACGATGAGGATGGGGAGGCCGATGAGTGGGAGCCACCCAAAGAGTGTTCGTGTGGGGGCGGGTGTTTCGAGGGTGGGGTGAATGGGGTTGGCGGTGGGAGTGTTGCCACTTAGTCCGGGGGCGTTGGCTGGGTTGGTTTCGGTGGGTTGGGTTTCCACGGAGATTTTTGATTGGGCGCGGTCGTCGTAGGCGCGGATTTGGTTTTCTAATAGTTGATCCCAATCGACGGAGGTGAGCAGATCGAAGCCGGGGTTTTGGCGTTTGACTTGGCAGGAACAGGGGCCGGAGAGGAAGGCGCTGGCTTCGTCGATCATGTCGGTGTTGATGCCCTTGCCGACCAGCGCATTCAACGCGCGCCCGCGGCCGAAGACGGGAAAGGCCATCGGTTCATTTTCAAATTCTTTGAGGTCTTCCTCGCTGTTGAGGAGGGTTTCGCGGAAAGCACTTTCCGTGACGTCACCCGCGCGGAGGGTGATGACCGAAAAACTTAGCTTCAAATCTTCCGGCCGAATGGAGAGGTAGCCGGACTGGATGTCCTGCGTTTTCACCTCGGGCAATTTCAATTTTTGGGCCATGTGTTGGAGGCGCGTTTCCAATAGCTGCCGTGCGGCGGTATCCTTGGCTTGATCGCCACATTCCACGAGCACCCACACGGCGCTGTCGCCAGCCTCGAGTTGGGCGGCCATTTTTTTGCGCGCGGGCGATTGCAGCGCGTTGCTCACCAAATCCGCCGTGAACTCACCCGACCACACGGGCGTCATGATCATCGTGCTGGCCGGATAAAAAATCACCAGCCGCGGGCCGGCCGCATCTTTCGGTTTGTTTTTCTCCCACCAATTCACCCAACGCGCATCGGGATTCGCCGAAAGATCCACCTGATGAATACGGATATTGGGGACGGTGGTATTCTCCGTTTTCTTCGGCTGAATCTTCTCCAACAACGCTGCTTGTGCGGCGGTCAAAGCCCCCTCGTGAAACAGCACCACTTCAAATTGATCCGGCGGCCACTGCTCCAGCGCAAACCGAAACACCGGCACCGTGCACGCCCAACTCGCGCCAACGCTCCCCAAAAGGAGCCCCGCGACAAGCCAGCGTTTTATGCGGCAGTTCATAGAAAAACGATACGCGCGGGCCGAATGCGTGACAAGCCTCATATCGCCCGTGTACTCTTCGACTAGTGCACATTGTCTGGAATTCAGTGATTCCTCTCGGGCGACTGTTTGAATAGAAGGACTAATTTTAGAATCCAAAAGTGCGCATAGAATGCAACGTCTTCACATAATTTTTGTAGCAGCAATTCTGTCGACGGCAGGATGGGGCTGGAATGCGCAAGCGGCGGATGGCGACGCGGCGTTGGCGTTGTTTCAGCAAAGCTGCGTCAAGTGCCACGGCAAGGACGGCAAGGCGAAGGGTAAACTGAATTTGCTGGAAATTAAAACGGCGGCGCAGCTCACGGCGGATTTGGAGCGGTTGCAGATCATTATCGAAGTGCTGGACGCAAGCGAGATGCCGCCGGAAAAGGAGCCGCCGCTCAAACCCGAAACGCGTGCAGCGGTGGTGGACGATCTCCAGAATCTCCTCCGCGCCGCCACGGCCGGGGCTGGATTCGCGCCCACGCCCATTCGCCGCATGAACCGGCTGCAGTATAATAATGCCGTGCAGGATTTGTTCGGGCTTAAAGTTTCTGTTTTTCCGTTGCCGGAAAAAATGATGCGCGATCGGTCGGGATATTTTGCCAAGGCGCTGGGCGGGAAGATGCCGATAACGGTGACGGTGAGCAGCCGGCCGCTGGGGAAATCCGGCCTCATCGAGCCTCGGCTGGCGGGCGTGGGGCCTTTCCCGCAGGATCCACGCGCGGAGCACGGCTTCGATAATCGCGGCGATCATCTTTCGCTGTCGCCATTTTTGTTGGAATCATTTTTCAAACTCAGTCGGCGCATTGTGCAGGCGCCGAATTTCGATGGGCGCACAGTGGGCATTTGGAAGGAATTTTTCGTGGCGCCGGCGACGGGTGATGAGAGGGCCGCGGTGCGCGCGCGGTTGCAAAAATTTATGTCCCGCGCCTTTCGTCGGCCCGTGCCGGAGGCATTGCTCAATCGCTACACGAAACACGTGCACCAGCAAATCGATTCGGGTGTGGGATTCACAGACGCGATGAAGGAAGCGACCTCGGCGGTGTTGTCCTCGCCACGGTTTTTGTATCTGTACGATCAGCCAACGGCCACGAACAAAACAGAGCCGCTGGATGGCTACGATTTCGCCTCGCGTTTGTCGTTCTTTTTGTGGGGCAGCATTCCCGATGACGAATTGCTGCAACTCGCGGACAACGGTGAACTGGCCAAACCGGCAGTGCGGGCGGCCCAAGTGAATCGAATGCTGGCCAGCCCAAAGCTCAAACGCTTTTGCGACAGCTTCCCGTCGCAATGGCTGCAGCTCGACCGCATTGTGTCCGCCGTGCCGGATGAAAATAAGTTCAAGGATTTCTTTTACGCCGCGCCCAACTACCGCACCACGATGGACATGATGATGGAGCCGCTGCTGCTGTTTGAAACGGTGCTCATCGAGAACCGATCGATCATCGAGTTCATTGATTCAAAATACACGTATCGCTCAGGCCGCTTGCGCAAGTGGTATGGCGACAAGGCGGTTGGCAAAATTACCGGGCCGGTCACGTTGCAATTTACGCGCCAACCGGTGACCGATCGCCGCCAAGGCGGCGTGATCACGACTGCCGCTGTAATGACGATGACCTCCGGCCCAGACGAAACTAAACCCATCACGCGCGGCGCTTGGATTGCTGGTGTGATTTTCAACGCGCCGCCCGAACCGCCGCCCGCCGATGTGCCGCCGCTGGAGAAACCCAAGGCGACGGACAAAAAACTGACAATGCGCGAACGCTTCGCCGTGCATCGCGAACGCGCCGATTGCGCCGGATGTCACGCCAAGCTCGATCCGCTCGGATTCGCGCTGGAAAATTTTGATCCCGTCGGTCGCTGGCGTGATGACTACGAAAATGGCCGCGCGGTGGACGCCTCGGGCGTGCTCTTCCGCAAGCATCAGTTTAAAAATGTGGTGGGATTCAAAGACGCCATCCTCGCCGAGAAGGACCGCTTCACCCGCGCCTTTGCCGGCCACATGCTTTCCTACGCGCTCGGCCGCGGCCTCACGCCCGCCGATGCGCCCGCGCTGGACCGCATCACCGCGCGGACTATTGCCAATGGGTATCGCCTGCAAACGATCCTGCACGAGGTGGTGCAAAGCGCACCCTTCATCAACAAACCACGCATAAAAACAGCCTCGGCAACACCACCAAAAAACGCTATCAAAACAACACGATGACGAACACTTCGAGACGCGCATTTCTAAGAGGCCTCGGCGGAGCCGCCCTAAGCTTACCATGGCTGGAAAGCCTCGGGCTGGCGGCGGCCAATCAAAAACCCGCCACGCGCGCGGCATTTTTTTATGTCCCCATCGGCGTGGTGCGACGCGGGTTTTTTCCGGGCGAAGAAAACGGGCCGGTCCCGAAGTTCACCTCTGACCGCAAGGCATTGCGCAATGAGGCGCGCATTCCCGTGGGTGTGCATTCGCTCAAGCTCACGCCCACGTTGCAGCCGTTGGCCAAGGTGAAAAACAAGGTCACGCTCATCACCGGCATGGACCGCACCTTTCAGCCCGGCACCGATGTGCACGCGCAATGCGCCTCGTGTTTCCTCACCAGCGCGGGCACGTTCACCGTAAAGCAATCGCCCTATCCGCAGGCGCGCACGTTGGATCACATCCTCGGCAAACACCTCGGCGCGAACACACCTTTCCGCACGCTGGAATTCAGCAGCAACAGCCACGAGGACAACAAGGAATCCATCCATTTCGATAATGTCTCGTGGTACGGCACCGGCCACGTGGCGCCGAGCATGCGCGATCCGCGCAAGGCGTACCGCCGCCTCTTCGGCACTCACGAACTGCAAGCGTACCGCAACATCACAGATCTTGTGCTGGAAGACGCCCGCTCACTAAAACGCCAGCTCGGCCACGCAGATCAGCAAAAATTCGCTGAGTATTTTGAATCCATTCGTTCCATTGAAAAACAAGTCGATCGCCTTGAGAAAATGAAAGGCGAGTTAACCAAAGTAAAACTCGCCGAGCCCGCCGCAGCCCATTTGCCGCGCGGCGAATACATCCGATTGATGGGCGACCTGATGGTCGTCGCCCTGCAAACCGGCCTCACGAATGTCGCCACATTTATGGTCGGGCCAGAGCGCTGGGACACGCCTTACCTTTACGAAAGCCTATTCGACAAACCGCGCAGTCACCACGGGATGTCGCACAATCAAGGCAAGTTCATGAAGGACCTGCTTAAGGTCGACCGCTTCCACGTCGCGCAGTTTGCTTATCTTGTTGAGAAGATGGACGCCATCAAGGAATCCAATGGCACTTCCCTTTTGGACAACACCATTTTCACCTACGGCTCCGGCCTCGGCGATGGCGCCACGCACCAGTACAGCGCCCTGCCCATCGTGGTGGCAGGCAGCGGCGGCGGCAAAATTGTCAACGGCAAACACATCAACCTTTCCGAAACCTCTGGTCCCGTCCAAAAGGAAAAAGGCAAATACGTCCAACCCAAACAAGGCCACCCCCTCGCCAACCTCTGGCTCACTCAAGCCAACGCCCTCGGTTTAAACCAACCTCGCTTCGCCGAGAGCACCGGGGAAGTGAAACAGCTGCTGGCATAATCTACCGGACACACCCAAACCCCTTTTCCGCTAAGATGAACTTGGCAAAAGTGGGATGTTAATTTATCAAATCCCCATGCGATCTACTTTCCATTTCCTCTCTGTACTTATCTGTGTTCTCTGTGGTTTCAACCAAGCCGAGGCGAAAAAGCCCAATATCATTCTCGTCATCACCGATGACCAAGGCTATGGCCCGATTGGGCGGCATGGGCATCCGTGGATTCGTACGCCGCATTTGGACAAGCTGTACGACACGAGCACGCGCTTCACGCGGTTCATGGTCAGTCCGACATGCGCGCCGACGCGGGCGGCGTTGATGACCGGACGGCACCCGATGAAGAACGGAGTGACGCACACCATCCTTGAGCGCGAACGGATGACGCTCAAGGCAACCACCCTGCCGCAGGTACTCAAGCAGGCGGGCTATACGAGCGGCATTTTTGGAAAATGGCACCTCGGCGATGAGGAGGCGTACCAGCCGCATAAGCGCGGGTTTGAT
>CAZJRV010000096.1:0-10505 GCA_964548235.1 uncultured Verrucomicrobiota bacterium | reverse complement strand
CGTACGCCGCGTAATCTTTCACCCGCGTTTCCCATATGCAAAATTGAACGTCCGTTCCCGGTACTGGCTTGAACACCATCCCCAATGAGTTAGTGAAGGCCCCGGCAGGGTTTGGCTTCTCCACTGCCTTTTCCGGCCCGCCCGCCTTGGCTTTCGGCTGCTTGGTCTCAGCTTTGGGTTGGATCTTGCCCTCATGCTCCGCTGGAGTGCTTTTCTTCCCACACCCCGCCGCCGCCAGCCCAACTATCAATACCAAAGAAAATTGCTTCACCCGCCAAATGTGTATTTATTCCTGCTCGTTTCCAAGGCCACAATTTGGAGGGCGCCGGCAGAGCGGTGGGGCGACGGCGCTTTCGGCCGTCCCACAACGCGGTGGCGCCGCTCCGCTCTGCCACCGCGCTCCATGAGAGACGCCTTCACATTCGGGGTTCCTTGTTCGATATTTGGTTTGTTTGGTTGAATAACGAATTCCAAACAAGGAATGTCGAAAGCTGAAATGCTCCTCCCGGCTACAGCAACTCCAGCGCCCGTTCCAACTCCGAGGATGAATTGTAAAAATGCGGCGAAAAGCGAAGGTAATCCTGCCCGGAACGATCACCGCGCACGGAGGCGACGATGTTTTCCGCTGCCAGTTTTTCGCCCAGCGCCTTCATGTCCGTCCCCTCACGCCAGCAGCTGGTGATGCCGCTGGTTGCATCGGGATGAAACACTTCGTAGCCCTTTTCCTGCAACGCATTGACCAGCCACGCCCGCTTGGCGGCGAGATCGGCGGCGATGTTGTCGATGCCCACATCGAGCAGCATCCCGAGCGCGGCGTTGAGGCCGGCGATGCCGAGGATGTTAAAACTGCCGGCCTCGTAACGGCGGGCGTCGGTGCGGAGAGTCATCTGCTCCTGCGCGACGTAATTCGGGCAGCGCACGTTGTTCCAGCCAAAGGCCGAGGGCGCGAGGCGATCCTGCAAATCGCGTCGCACATAAAACACACCGGCGGCGCACGGGCCGAGCAGCCACTTGTGAGCATCGGCCGCAAGGAAATCCACGTGCTCCACCGTGGTGGGAAACGCGCCCAGCGTTTGGATGGCATCGAGGCAAAAGAGAATATCGCGCTCGCGAAGCAACCGCCCAATGGCATCGTGGTCAATGCGCCAGCCGGAAACGAAATGACACGAGGCCAGCGCGACAAGGCGCGTTTTGTCTGTGAGTTGTTCGAGCACCAACTCCGGCGTGATGTGCCCGAGCGCGGGCGTTTGCAACCGGCGCACCGTCACCCCGCGCGCTTCCAATGCCAACCACGGGTAGACGTTGACGGGAAAGTCATCCTGATAAATGAGCACCTCATCGCCGTCCTGCCAATCCAACCCCGCCGCCACGGCGCTAAGCCCGGCGGTGGTGGGGCCGATCAATGCCACCTCGCCATAATCCGCCTTGAGCAATGCTGCCGCACGCGTGCGCGTTTCGCGCAGCAACTCGGCCAAGCCCTCCTCCTGATCATTCTGCGCAGCGACGGTTGCATTTTCCTGAACCGCTAGTGCGACGGATTTTGGAAGAGGCGACACGCCGGCGTGCGCCAAGTAGACCTTGTCCGCACAAACGGGAAACTCACGCTGTCGCAGCGCTTCGTCAGTTTGAATGGATTGAATGTCGGGGAGAATCATCCCCAAGAGTTGGATTAAGCCAAAGCGTTGTCGATCATCCCGGTCAGCGCGGGCTTGGGTTGGCCACCAACCAGTTCGCCAACTTTTTCGCCACCCTTGAACATCATCAACGCGGGTATGCCATTGACTCCGTGAGCCACGGCGAGTTGCTTGGTGGCGTCATCGGTTTCAATATCGATCTTCGCCACCTTCGCCTTGCCGGCGTATTCATCGGCGAGTTGATCAATCACCGGCCCGAGCATTTTGCACGGACCACACCACGGTGCCCAGAAATCCACGAACACAGGAACATCACTCTGCAGCACCTCGGATTCGAAGTTTTCTGCAGACACAACAATTACGTTTTCAGAAGCCATAAGCGCGGAGAGTAAACAGACCGTGGCGCGAGGGGAAGCGGATTATTCTACCTTCATCAGGGCAAGCACTAACACCGCGCCCACGGTGATGAGAAAGGCCAAAACCGCGAGAATCATTTCGATCTTGTCCGGCCCCGGCGCAGCCGCAGGAGCAGGAGCAGAGGCCGCAGCAGGGGCCACCGCGGGATCCGTTGCCAAGGGTGCCATTTCGGGTGCCGCGGCGGGCATTGGCGAGGGCGCAGGCGCGCCGGCTGGCATAATCCCCGGGGGGGTGGTGTCCACGCCAGGCCCAGCTGCTGGAACCGGAGCCCCCGGCGCAGGAACCGCGCCCGGAATGGGTGCAGCAGGCGCAGCGCCGGGCATCGGGGCTGCGGCGGGCATTGGCGCAGTGCCGGAAGTGGGTACACCTTGATCCACCGCAGGCGCGGGAGCCCCCGGCAATGGCGCAGCTGCTGGAACGGGCGCAGCTGCTGGAACGGGCGCAGCTGCTGGAACGGGCGCGGGTGCTGGAACGGGCGCGGGTTCTGGAACGGGCGCGGGTGCTGGAACGGGCGCGGGTGCTGGAACGGGTGCTGCAGAGGGAACCGATGCCGTGACAGCAGCGGGTGCTGGAGCTGCGGCGGGTGCGGGTGCCGCTCCGCCGCCGCGTCCGGGCAGGCTGATGCGAATGGTCTGCTTGGCATCCGGCTTGGGCGGGAGGCCAATGCGCACGGTCGCCTTCTTTTGAGGCGGCGCAGCTCCGGGTTGTGGCGGGGCAGGCATTCTAAATATATCGTTTGAAGTCGAGCAACCAACAGGAAGTTCCGCCCAACTCCTCTCGCTCATCCTATCACGGACAATTTTTTCGGCAAGATTTTACTGGGCTGTCCGAAACAATTGGCGCGGGGTGTTGGCGGATGTTAACTTTCGCGTATGCCAAACCCAACCGAGCTTCAAAACTCACAACCCCTCATCGCGATGTGCCGACCGACACATTTCAGCGTGCAATACGAAATCAACCCGTGGATGGAAGGCAACATCGGCCGGGCCAACGCCGTCCGCGCGCGCGACCAGTGGAATGCCCTGCACTCGATGCTGAGCGAGCGCGCCGAGGTGCACGTGATGGAGCCCGCGCCGCATTTGCCGGATATGTGCTTCATCGCCAACGCCGGCCTCGCGCTGGACGACGTATTTGTGCCGGCCGTTTTCCGTGTGCCGCAACGCGCACCGGAGGTGCCGCACTTTCGTCGCTGGCTTGAGGAAAAGGATTTTGTGATTGAAACCCTGAATGAAGAACTGGCTTTCGAGGGCGAGGGCGATGCTCTCTTTCAATCTCGCAAAGGCGAAGCCCCGGTCTTGTGGGCAGGCTACGGAGTACGCAGCGGACTGCTTTCACACCGGCGGCTCACGGAAATTTTCCGGTGCGAGATCGTCTCGCTCCGACTCGTCGATCAACGCTTTTATCACCTCGATACCTGCCTTGCACCGCTGCCCGATGGCGGCCTCATGTATTACCCCGCCGCTTTCGACCGCCGTTCGCTCGAGGCCATCCACGCCCGCATCCCCAAGTCCGACCGCGTGGAAGTCAGCGCCGAAGACGCGCTTGGGTTCTGCTGCAATGCCGTCGTGCTCGGCAAAACGCTGGTGGCCAATCACGCCTCAAACGCCCTGCGCGACACCCTCGCCAAGCGCGGCCTTGAGATGCTCAAAACGCCACTCGATGAATTTATGCTGGCTGGAGGCGCCGCCAAATGCCTGTGCCTCAAGCTCGAGCAACCCGTCACCGACCCGATCGCCTCGCGCGAGATTCCTGTTTCGCCCATCCGCACTGGCAGCGTGGAGCTCACCGGCCATTTGCTGGACCGCGGCGTGATGAATCGCGCCTTGGACACCGTCACTGACGCCGGCGGCAGCTTTCGCACGGAGCAATTCGCCCCAGGCCTCCGCCGCGACCAACCCAGCGCCTGCCGTCTGCGCATCAGTGCGCCCGACCAGGCCAGCCTCGAAGACGCCCTTGAGAATCTCCAGCGCCTCGGCGCCACCCCGCTGGCCGCAGCTGTCGATGCCCGCCTCGAGTCCGCCCCCGCCGATGGCGTTGCGCCGGATGATTTTTATTCCACCACGATTTACCCGACTGAAATCCGCGCTGACGGTAAATGGCTCCGAGTCACCGGCCAGAGAATGGACGTGATGATTGTCGTCGAAAACGAAACTGCCCGCTGCGTTTTGATGCGCGACTTGCGGGAGGGCGACGCCGTCGTGTGCGGCCGCGATGGCATCCTCACCCACACGCCGGAGTTGGCCGCCGCCGATGATGATTTTGCCTTTATGACCGGCGGAGTCTCCAGCGAACGCCGCGTGGAACGCGCCATCGACGAGCTCGCGTGGGAAATGCGCCGACTCCGCGCCAGTGGTGGACGCATCGCGCTGGTGGCCGGCCCGGTGGTCGTCCACACCGGCGGCGCGCCACACCTTGCACGGCTCATCGAGGCCGGTTATGTGCAGGCGTTACTCACCGGCAACGCCCTGCCCGCGCACGACATCGAGTACAGCATGTTCGGCACCTCCCTCGGCGTGGACCTCGCGCGCGGACGGCCCGTCCCCCACGGCCACCAGCATCACCTGCGCGCCATCAACCGCGTCCGCGCCGTCGGCTCCATCGCCGCTGCCGTCGATCAGGGCCTGTTCACCAGCGGCATCATGCACGCGTGTGTAAAAAATAATGTGGATTACGTACTCGCCGGCTCCATTCGCGACGACGGCCCCCTGCCCGACACGCACCTCGACCTCGACAAAGCTCAATCCGAATACGCGCGCGCCATCGAGGGCGCCGGGATGATTCTCATGCTCGGCACAATGCTCCACGCCATCGGCACCGGCAACATGACCGCCGCGGGCGTGCGCCTTATCTGCGTGGACATCAACCCCGCCGTCGTCACCAAGCTCGCCGACCGCGGCTCCATCGAGTCCACCGGCATTGTCACCGACGTCGGCTTGTTTTTGAATCTTCTGGCTGCGCGGTTGGAGGAGTGAATTATTCTTTGCGCGCGCCGGTGAGTTTTTGGTCCAGCGCGTGGATGCGGTTCACCAATTTTTCCTCGATGCTCTGTGCCCAGTGGCTGGGGTGCGGGTTGCTACGGACGTAGCGCATCGCGCCGCCGCCCTCATAGCCGCCTTCGCGCAGAACGCGAAGGCTGGGGATGTAGGTCATCACGTCGTTGGAATAGCCGGCGACCCACACGGCGCGGTTTTTGCCCAGCTCGCGCTTGAGGCGCAGGGAGTAGTCGACGACGACCTCGCCGCCCATCGTGACCATCGTGAGTGAATCGCCAAGGTGAATGACCTGCACGGGCACGGGATAGCTCTTGGGCAAGCCGCCCTCGGTATCGAGGATTTCCAGCAGCGTCTCGGCGTAGCGTTTGTCGTAGCGGTTGGCGCTTTTGGAACGGGCCTCCAACTCGGCGCGCGTGGGGTGCTTGGAGTAGTCCACATCCTGATACGCCAGCGCCGCGCGCAGCGGGCCGTCCAGCGGCTTGGGGTTGGCGATGAGTCCGGCCTCGACGGCGGTGGCCAGCGAGCGGCCGTGTTTTTTGGCGAGGTCGATGGTGCCGCGCGGGTAGGGGTTTTGGTCCGCGCCGCATCCGGTGACGAACAGCGCCACCGCGCCGGGGTTGTCCGCCTCGAGGTATTCCTGTGCCCAGCCGGCGTAGTCGCCGTTGAACTGCATCGTGCCGGTGGTGGTGTTGTGGCAGGCGTAGCCAAAGAGGATGCCACGCAGTTTACCGTCGGCGCCGCGCACCTGCAGCACGGGCACGTCGTGATCCACCGGGCCATCGGGATAAGGGCTGTTGCGGAAGCCATTGGCCGTCGGCAGCCGCCGGTTCATCGCAAAGCCGCACCGCGCGTGGCTGTAGGCGAGCTTGGCGGGCTGAAGATTTTTGATGCAATCGCCAATGAGCCCGAGCACGGTGGTTTGCAGCTTGGCCATATACTCGATAGTCTCCGCCACGCGGCGCGCTTCTTGGTCGGCGGGGATGTTGTCGTAAGAAGCAGTGGCCGGCTTCTGATTGCCATCCTTGCCAATGGGCCGCACCACGCGGATCATCGGCCCGCTGTGCGTGTGTGAGGCGTTGAGCAAAAGGTGCGAGGGCGGCAGCTTGAATTTGGCGCGCACCTCTTTTTCCATCGTCAGCCGGAATGGCCGCGGCACGCCGATAAGATCCAGCGTGACGATGGCCACGCGCGTGCCCGATTCATCCTCCACCACCAGCGCCTTGGCGAAGAGATCCTGCAGCTTGCCCTCCGCGCCCGTCTTGCGTGAGGCGTAGCCGGCCATCCACAATTGTTTCTCCGGCGTGATGACCGCCTTTGCCGTCGCGGCTTTCCACGCGGGCGCGGCGGAGAGAGACTGAAAAACGCACAAAAAAACAGGCAGCAAAATTCGCGGGTTCATTCGGGAAGCCTTCAACGGACTTCGCCGCCTGTCGATCCTCATTTCACGACTAATCCCACAACCTTGTCGAATGCGCCCACATCAATTAGGGTCAATTGAAGGGAACGGATGAGGTTTTGGATTTCCATTTTATTGGGCGCTTGGGCCGGGCAACTGGCCGCGGCACCGGTATGGTTTGAGAAGGATATTCGGCCGATCTTGAAGGCGCATTGTTTTCAGTGTCACGGAGAGGATGGCAAGGAAAAGGGCGACCTCGACGTGCGGCTGCGGCGGTTGTTGCTTGAGGGCGGTGAGCATGGACCGGCAATTGTGGCGGGGAAACCCGGGAATAGTTTGCTATTTCAAAAAGTGCGCGACGGCAAAATGCCGAAGGACCAAAAGAAGCTGGCGGCGGCGGAGATTGCGCTAATCCGTGAGTGGATTGCGCAGGGCGCGAAGACTGCGCGGCCCGAGCCGGAGGATCCCGATACGGTGGGCATCACGGAAGAGGAACGGAATTTCTGGGCATTCCAGTCAATTGAAAACCCGGCCATTCCAAATCATGCCAAAGGCGCGAAGAATCCCATCGATGCTTTTTTGCTGCGGAAATTGAATGCAAATGGGCTTGGCTTTTCTAATGCGGCGAACAAGCGCACGCTGATTCGTCGCGCTACTTTTGATCTCATCGGGCTGCCGCCAACACAAGAAGAAATCAAAAAATTCGTGGAGGACGAATCAACCGAAGCCTTCGGAAAACTCATCGACCGCTTACTCGCCTCTCCACGATACGGCGAGCGCTGGGGGCGGCACTGGCTGGATGTTGCGGGCTACGCCGATTCCGAGGGATACAACGAAAGCGATGTTGTGCGCGCATGGGCATGGCGGTATCGCGATTATGTAGTCGGCGCGTTCAACAACGACGTGCCTTGGGACCGCTTCATCCGCGAACAGCTTGCCGGTGATGAAATGGTGAAGCCGCCGTATAACAACCTAAAGCCGGGCCAAATTAACCAACTCACCGCTACCGGTTTTCTTCGAATGGCACCCGATGGCACGGGCAATGAGAACAACCCCGCCGCGCGCAATCAAGTAATGGCCGAGACGCTCAAGGTTGTTTCCACTTCGCTGATGGGCCTCACTGTCGGCTGCGCGCAATGCCACGACCACCGTTATGATCCCGTCCCTCAGCGTGATTATTATCAGCTGCGCGCCATCTTCGAGCCGAGCCTTGACCCCAAGCGCTGGCGCGTGCCCAACAGCCGACGCATCACGCTCTACACCGATGCCGACCGGAAAACATCCGCCGCGATTGAAGTCGATGCCAAAAAACTGGATGCCAAGCGCCAAAAGAAAATTGAGTTTTTCATCGAGCGCACGCTCACGTGGAAAATGGAAAGCATTCCGGAAGCCGTGCGCGAACCTCTGCGCGCGGCGTACCGCGCCAAGAAACGCGACAACGACCAAAACGCGCTGCTGAAAAAATACCCCAGCGTGCGCCAAATCAGCGCCAGTTCACTGTACCTTTACGACCGCGAATACAGTGGCGAAATTAGCAAGCTCAACAAGGAGCGCAAGATGTTCGCCGACGACAAGGAAGACCCGAAGGCCACGAAGGAGCTCAAGCGCATTGACGCGCGCATCCAGTTTTTCAAGGATGCACTCAGCAAAAAAGTCCTCGATGCGATGGCGAAAAAGGCAGCCGACCTCCGCGCCACCAAGCCGGAAGAGCCATACATCCGCGCCCTCACCGAGCAGCCGGGCAAGGTGCCGACCACGCACATTTTTTATCGCGGCAACCACGACCAACCGAAAGACGCCGTAAACCCCGCCGGCCTCACTGTCATTTCGCCCAAACTCATCGCGGACAACAACTCCGCCCTGCCCTCCACCGGCCGCCGCACGGCGTTTGCGAATCGCCTGACCGATGGAAACCATCCGCTGACCGCACGCGTGTTGGTGAACCGCTTTTGGCTGCACCACTTCGGCCGCGGCATCGTGGACACGCCGGGCAACTTTGGCAAGCTCGGCGAACGCCCAAGCCATCCCGAACTGCTTGATTGGCTCGCCAACGATTTCATGAAAAACGAATGGCAACTCAAGCGCCTCCACAAACTCATCATGACCAGCCAAGCTTACCGCCAATCTTCGCGCGCGAATTATCGGCAAATTGAAATCGACCCGGACAATCGTCTGCTTAGCCGCATGAACCCGCGCCGAATGGAGGCCGAGACCCTGCGCGACGCACTGCTCGCTCTCAGTGGAAATATCAATTTAAAAATGCACGGCCCGCCCGTGCCGGTGATGGAAAACGAAGAAGGCCAGGTCGTGATCGGCGTCGACACCACTGACACCGCCAACCGGCCCACCGGCAAACGCGTCAACCTCAAGGGCGAAGAATTCCGCCGCAGCCTTTACGTGCAGGTTCGTCGCTCGCGCAAGCTCTCCTTCCTCGACGCCTTTGACGCGCCCACGATGGAGCCCAACTGCGCCAAGCGCCCAGTCTCCACCGTGGCGCCGCAAGCATTGATATTTATGAACAACAATTTTGTAGTCGCCCAAAGCCGGGCAATGGCAGCGCGCCTGCAAAAGCTCGCGCCCAAAGACCCCGACGGCCAACTCGCCGCCGGGTGGGAACACGCCCTCGGCCACGCGCCCACCGGCGCCGAGCTGTCCCGCGCCCGCGAGTTCGTGCAAAAACAAACCGCGCTGTTCAAGGAACGCAAAGACAAAACACCCGAATTGACCGCACTCGCCAACTATTGCCAGGCGCTGATAAGCGCGAATCGCTTTGTTTATGTTGAATGATTTACCACAGAGACACAGAGGACACAGAGGTTACAACTCATTCATTTCTCTGAGTCTCTGTGGTTAAAAAACGATGGCCGAATTTTCACCATCCACTCGCCGCCACTTCCTCACGCAGAACGCGATGGGCATTGGCGGCGTGGCATTGGCGTGGCTGATGCAGCGGGAGGGATTGCTGGCCAAGCCGGTGAAGCCGGATCTTGCGGCGGCAGCGCATTCGCTGTTGCCCAAGCAGCCGCATCATCCGCCGCGCGCCAAGGCGATGATTTCCTGTTTCATGCAGGGCGGCCCGAGCCATTTGGATATTTGTGATCCCAAACCGGCACTGACTCAATGGAACGGCAAGGATTTTCCGGATAAAATAAAATACGACAACGCCGCGCAAGCGAGTAGCAAGGTGCTCGCCTGCAAATGGAAATTCGTAAAGCACGGCCAAAGCGGCACGGAGTTTTCTGAAATCGTGCCGGGCTTCGGCTCCATCGCCGATGACATCTGCCTCATCCGCAGCATGCACACCGGCGTGAACAATCACGGCCAATCCATCCACGCGCTGAACAACGGCCGCACCGTCGCCGGCCGGCCCGTGCTGGGCAGTTGGCTTTCCTACGGGCTTGGCACGGAAAACCAAAACCTGCCCGCCTACATGGTGTTGCGCGATCCGGCGAGTTTGCCCGTGCTGGGCACGTTCAATTGGTCGGCCGGCTGGCTGCCCGGTTTGTATCAGGGCACGATGGTGCGCGCGAAGGAACCACGCATTTTGAATCTCAATCCGCCTCCGCACTTGAGCGGCAAGCCACAGGAAAATTTTCTGGAATTTCTTGCCGAACTCAATCGCGAGGGACGGCATCCCGGCGAATTGGATCTCGAGGCGCGCATTGCCAGTTTCGAACTCGCCGCGCGAATGCAAACGACTGCCGCCGACGTGATGGACATCTCCAGCGAAAGCGACGCCACCAAAAAACTTTATGGCATCGACAACGCGGCCACGAAAGATTTCGGCACCCGCTGCCTCATCGCGCGGCGCTTGGTGGAACGCGGGGTCCGTTTCGTGCAGGTCTTCACGCGCAACCAGTTTTGGGATCACCACGGCAACATCATCAATGGCCTGCCAGCCTCGTGCAAAAAAATCGATCGCCCAATGGCCGCGCTCGTAAAAGATTTGAAAGGGCGCGGACTGCTCGACAGCACCGTCGTCCATTGGGGCGGCGAGATGGGTCGGCTGCCCGTGGTGCAAAACGAAAAGAGCCCCGGCCGCGACCACAACACCTACGGCTTTTC
>CAZJRV010000095.1:0-10550 GCA_964548235.1 uncultured Verrucomicrobiota bacterium | reverse complement strand
TCACTTGGTGATGTTCGATCTGCCGCTGAACCCCGAGCTGCTCGAGCAACGCATCGGTCGGCTTGATCGCATTGGCCAGAAGCAGACCATTCACATCCACACGTCATACCTCGAGGGCAGCCCGCAGGAGGTGCTGGCGCGCTGGTATCACGAGGGGCTTGAAGCGTTCGAAAGCAACCTGCACGGCGCGAACCAATTGCTGCAACAATTCGGCGACAAGGTTTTGGCGTTGGCGGCGGATTATTCTGATCCGAAGAAATTAGACCAACTCATCGCCGAGACCGGCGCCCAACACCGCGTGCTGGCCGATGAACTGGAACGCGGGCGTGACCGATTGCTGGAACTCAATTCGCATCGGCCCGATTCTGCGAACGCACTCGTCGAGGCCATTCGCAGCACGGATGCCGACGAACAGCTTGAGGGGTTTATGATGCGCATCTTCGATCACTTCGGCGTGCACGTGGAGGACATCGGCAACCGCACCTACCTGCTCGATGACCGCGGTGTAACGACCGATTCGTTTCCCGAGCTGCCCAAGGAAGGCCTCGTGGGCACCTTCGCGCGCAGCCACGCGCTGGGGCGCGAGGACGTGAGCCTGCTCACGAGCGATCACCCAATGGTCTCCGGCGCAGTGGATTTGCTGCTCAGCAGCGAACAGGGCAACTGCAGCTTTGGCGTGTGGATTGATGAAGAGGACAAAACGCTTTTGCTGGAAACAATTTTTGTGCTCGAGGTGCTCGCACCCGCGCGGTTGCACGCGGATCGCTTCCTGCCGCCCACGCCCTTGCGTATTTTGGTGAACCACAAAAATGAATCGCTGGAAATCGACCTGCCCGTTCTGGGCAAAGGTTCGCCCTACAAACTGCTCGATCACCCCAAGCTCGGCCGTGAGGTCATCCCGGCAATGCTCAAGGCCGCCGAGCAATTTGCCGAGGCCGAGGCCCAATCCATCACAGCCCGTGCTAATGCCGCGATGACGCAACAACTCCAAGCCGAGATTGACCGCCTCATCAGCCTGCGCACGGTGAACGACCACGTCCGCCCCGAGGAAATCACGCTCACCCAAACCCAACTCGCCGAGCTCACAGCCGCCCTCGCCAACGCCCGCGTCCGCCTCGACGCCGTCCGCCTCATCTGGAAAGGCGACCCCGCGGCCATCCGGTGAAATCTCAACCCTCTCCAAGGAGGTGCACCGTCACTTTGCGGCGGTGGCCGGCGTGGCGGTGTTCCCACAAATAAATGCCCTGCCAGGTGCCGAGCGCGAGGCGGCCGGCGGTGATGGGGATGGAGAGGTTGACCGCCGTGAGCGCCGTGCGCACGTGGGCGGGCATGTCATCGGGACCTTCGTAATCGTGCTCGAACATCGGATCGCCATCGGGACACACGCGGGCCATAAAGCGTTCCAAATCCCGCCGCACACCGGGGTCGGCATTTTCCTGAATGACGAGCGAGGCGCTGGTGTGTTGCAGGTGCAGCGTGGCGAGGCCTTCGGTGAAACCGGCCTCATCAACGAGAGATTCCACTTCGCCGGTGATGTCATGAAACTCCCGCCCGTGCGTGGGCACGGCGAGGGTGTGCGTGTGTTGCGAGAGCATCGGGGAGGGTTGCCGTTGTTGCTGCCGAAAGGCAAGTCGCGAGGACGGGGGTGGGCCGCCCTCGCGACTTTTAGGTGGAACTGAACCGGCGCGGGTGGAGGGCGTCCGCCGCCCAGGGGGGATTCTTGTCCGCCGGTTCAAACCGCCAGGAGGAGAAGTAAGCTTCGGCCGCGCGAATGTCTTCGTCGCGCAATTCCTGCAGGAGGAAACTCAGGATGGGGGTGCGCGTGTTCCACTGCGGCAGCCGCTCGAGCGCGGCGATGGTGTACACTTCGCCTTCCCGGGGCACGGTGGAGGTCCAATCCCAGATCGCCCCGGAAAAGTGGTCGTTGGTGCAAATCACCCGCTGTCCTGCGTACCACATTTGCCATTCTCCTTATGACAACCTACGCCCGTTTCACGGATCGTGCTGGGAAAGTTGTTCACGGTTTGTGAATGAGGGGTGAACCGCCAAGGCGCAAAGACGCAAAGAAAACCATTTAAAAAAATCAGCACAAAAAAAGACGGCCCGAAAGCCGCCTTCTGAATTCTGAATTTTGTCTACTGAACTAGATTCCTTTATCAATCATCAGCTTCAGTAAATCACCCACGCGATTGCTGTAGCCCCATTCGTTGTCGTACCAGCTAACGAGCTTGAAGAAGTTTTCGTTCAACTCCATGCCCGCGCCCTGGTCGAAGATGCTGGAATTGGCGCAGTGGATGAAGTCGGTGCTCACCACTTCGTCCTCCGTGTAACCGAGCACGCCATTAAGATACGTCTCGCTGGCGTTTTTCATCGCGGCAGAAATCTCCGCATAGCTGGTGCTCTTCTCAGTCTTAAAGGTGAGGTCCACCACGCTCGATGTAGGAGTAGGCACGCGGAAGGCCATGCCGCTGAGTTTGCCTTTCACTGCCGGGCACACGAGGCTGACGGCTTTGGCCGCGCCGGTACTGGCGGGGATGATGTTGATCGCCGCCGCACGGCCATCGCGCCACGCCTTGCGGCTGGGGCCGTCCACCGTCTTTTGCGTGGCGGTGTAGGCGTGGATGGTCGTCATCAAACCCTCGGCAATGCCGAAGCCTTCCTTGAGCAGCACGTGCACCACCGGCGCCAAACAGTTGGTGGTGCAGCTGGCGTTGGACACAATGTGATGATTCGCTGCGTCGTACTGGTCGTCGTTCACGCCCATGACGACCGTCAAATCTTCGCCCTTGGCGGGGGCACTGATGATCACTTTCTTCGCGCCGGCCTCAAGGTGGCCCTTGGCTTTCTCGGCTTCGGTGAACAGCCCGGTGGATTCGATCACGACATCCACGTCCAGCTCTTTCCACGGCAGTTCCGCCGGGGTGCGGGCGTTGACGACTTTCATTTCATCGCCATTGACGATCAGCGTGTCGTCGCCCTGATGCGTTACCTCGCCCGGGAACGTGCCCTGCGCGGAATCGTATTTGACGAGATACGCCAGGTTATCCGCCGGTACGATGTCGCCAACTGCCACGACGTCAATCGCGCTGCCCACGAGCCCTTGTTCCACCATCGCGCGGTAAGCCAACCGGCCAATCCGTCCGAAACCATTGATTGCAACTTTGATAGCCATAGTAAATGCCGCACCTGAAAAATGCGGGCCGCGCATCATAGCCACGGCGCGAGTGGCGTCAAGGGCGGACTCCGTCACACTCGACATCCCCGCCCGACCACGCTAGCCTTTCGCCGATGCCGCTGCTGGAAATCAGTGACCTCAAGAAAAGCTTCCGCACGCCTGAGGGGGAAACCCAACCGGTGCTGGATGTGCCGTCTTTTGCGCTGGAGACCGGCCAGCAAGCCGCCCTGCGCGGTGCCAGCGGCACGGGCAAAACCACTTTCCTCAACTGCATCGCCGGCATCCTGGGCCCCACTAGCGGCATCGTGCAACTCGATGGCCGCGACATGGCCACCGCCAGCGAGCCCCAACGCGATGCCCTGCGCGCGCGCTGTCTCGGTTATATTTTCCAAACCTTCAACCTCTTGCAGGGCTACACGTGCCTCGAAAATGTTTTGCTGGGAATGAGCTTCGGCCGCGGGCCGGACATGGACGCCGCGCGTGGCTTGCTCGATCGCGTGGGATTGGATCACCGAATGCATCACCGACCCGGCCAGCTTTCCGTGGGCCAACAGCAGCGTGTGGCTGTGGCGCGCGCGTTGGCCAATCAACCGCTGCTCGTCTTGGCCGATGAACCTACCGGCAACCTCGATCCCAAAAATGCACGCGAGGCGTTGCAGCTCATCCGCGAAGTGTGCGAGGAAAGCAGCGCTGCACTGCTCATCGTCAGCCATGACCAGATGGTGCTCGATCAGTTTGATGACTGCCGTGACCTCGCCGAGATCAACCGCGCTGCGCAGGAGGTGGCCGCATGACTTGGTGGATGATTATCCGCAACAGCCTGCGCCAGCACGCGTTATCCACGGGCATCACGGCGCTCAGCATCGGCCTTGGCGGCGGGTTGTTGATGGCGGTGTGGGTGGTGAATTTTCAATCCCAACGCGCGTTCAAGAATGTCACCGGCGGGTTCGATGCCATCCTCGGCCCGCGCGGATCCGAGACGCAGCTGGTGCTCAACAGCCTGTTTCACATGGACTCCTCGCCCGGGCTCATTAACCGTGCCGACTACGAGATTTTTCGAAAAAGTTACAAGCGCTTTTACCGCAACGCCGTTCCCATCGCCGTGGGCGATAATTTTCAGGGCTACCGCATCGTGGGCACCACGCATGATTTGTTTGCCGCCGAGCATTCGCCGGGCGAGCCATACGCGCTGGCGGCCGGTGAGTATTTCATTCGCAACGACAAGCAATGGAACAAGGAAGCGGTAATCGGCTACAGCGTGGCGGTGAAACTCGGCTGGCAGGTGAACCAAAAATTTCAGCCTTACCACGGCCTCAATTTTGCCGAGGGCCAAAAGCCGCACAAGGACGAGTACACCATCGTCGGCATCCTGCGCCCCACCGGCACGCCGGCCGATAAAGTGATTTGGATCCCCATCGAGGGCCTGCAGCAGATGGACGGGCACAACGAGCAATACGCCGGTGACGTGAGCGCTGTGCTCGTGCAGCTCAGCACCAACACCACCGCACGCGCCTTTGGCATGAATAGCCTCGACAGCATTTACAACAAGGGCACCGGTCACCTCACATTCGTGAAATCCACCGACGCCGTGGTGGCGCGGCTCTTCGACCGGCTCGGTTGGGCGGAAAAAGTGCTGCGTTGGGTGGCGTTGCTGGTGGCCGTGGTGGCGGCTGGCTCGGTGCTGGCGAGCATTTATAACACAATGAACGAGCGCCGCCGTGAGTTCGCCATCCTGCGCGCCTTGGGTGCTGGGCGCGGCACGGTGTTTGGCGTCATCGTATTGGAGAGTGCTGCCATCGCCGCATTGGGCGCGATGATTAGCTTTGCTGTGTACGGCCTTGTGATGGCCGCGGCCGAGGGCATTTTACGAAATGAAATTGGCATCACCCTGCATCCTTTCGAGCAACACCCGGTGATGGCCGCCGTGCCGCTCGGGCTCATTGCGCTCGGTGCTGTGGTGGGCGTCATCCCCGCCCTCAAGGCCTACCGCACCGACGTGGCCGAAAACCTCATCCCCCAAAGTTAAAATGAAAAATTGTTTATCAGCCTTACTGGTCACCCTCGTCCTCGGCTGTGGGCACGACCACAACCACGATCACCACGGCCACAATCATAATCACAACCACGGCGATGGCCACGGGCACGAAGCTCCGCACGGCGGTGTGCTGGTGAATGTGGAAAACGAATTTTGCCACCTCGAGTTTGTCATCGAGCCGGGCACCACGCGTCTGCAAATGCACGCCATGCGCTTTCACCCACGGGAGGCACCTTTGAAATTTTTCATGGCCCAAATCGAGGCCACCGCCACGGTGAACGGCGAGGAAAAGCCATTCGTGTTCAAACCCACCCAACTCGATGGCACCACCTCCACCACCGAACCCACCTCACTCTATGTCGCCGATGCTGATTGGATTAAGGACACAGCTACTTTCAAATGCACGCTGACCGAGCTGAACATCGAAGGCAAAACCCTCACAAAAATAACTTTCCATTTCGCCAAAAAGGATTAGATTGTTGGTAATGAAACTTTGGCAGGGGATTAGTGTTGCGGCGTGGGTTGGAATGGTGGGGTGCGGCAACCAATCACCAATCCAATCCAACATCATCGTGCAACGCGGCGAGGTGGTGCTGCGCACGCCGTCACTGCCGAAGCAGCCTTTCATTGAGGAGGTGGCTTTGCCCAAGGCACCGGAAGTCAACAAGCCCACTCAAACTGAAGTTTCAAAAGTGGATCCGACCGAGCCGGTTCAAATCCCTTCTACCAATCCCGAAGCAGCTGCGCCCGCCAAGCCGCCGGTGGAATTGGCACAACCGGCCGGAATGATTGGCGATTATTCCATCATCCATTTCGACAAACTTGCGTCCTTCGCCTACGAGGTGCCGGATGATCCCGTTACCGACCCCAAGGCCAAGGCGATTCTTGACAAGAATGTCATCCCCAAAGACGTCACGGATTTTCATAAAAAGAAAATCGCGCTCAAGGGTTTCATGCTTCCGCTCAAGGTGGAGGGCGGCAAGATTACCGAGATGCTGATCATGCGCGACCAGTCGATGTGCTGCTACGGCACCGTGCCCAAGATCAACGAATGGGTGAGCGTGCGTATGCCCAAGGGCAAGGGCGTGAAGCCCATCATGGACGTGCCGGTGACCATCTTCGGCACCTTCAAGGTCGGCGAGGTACTGGAGAATGGCTACCTCGTGGGCATCTACGAGCTGGACGGCGATCGCCTCGGCGGCCCAATCGATTTATAGATTTATAGATCGGCAGGCTGATTTGTAATCATTCCACCCGCCAAACCCGTAGGTCATCCACCGCAATCGGGTTTCCCGAAAGTGGACGGCCCCACACCGTTGCACGCCCGGGCAAAGGCTCTGAGTGGTGAATCCATTCGAGCTGCCAGTCAGCCGGTTCAATTTGGCTGCTGTGCCAAACCTTGGCCGAGACACTCCATTTCAGGCCGGGCAAACGCCGGATTTGCATCGCCAAATGTGTCCAGTCACCCGGCACCCACGTGTGCTCCACTTCGTGCACCGAAACATCGTTGCGGAAAAGAAGCAGCTTCTTTTGCCCCGGACTTACCATCAAACGAAAGCCGCCAATGCCGTTCACGCCCAAACCAAATTCAGGAAACTGGCGTCCGATCGATTCCGCTTTGAACCGCGCAGCCACGCGAAGGTTTTCCCGCAACGCCGGGCCAAACATCACCCCGTGCAGCGCCAACGGCTCCGCGGGCAGTTGCATCGCGCCGTTGGCGAAGGAGACGTGGCCATTGAGCTCAATCCAATTGTCCGGGATGTCGCTGGATCGAAAGTCCGACTGCAGCAGCGGCGTCAAGTTTGTGTCCGGGCCGGGCGACACCACGCAGGCTGAAAGCACTACGAGCAGAAGGGCAAACAATGGCAGGAAAATCCAGCGCGTCATCGGCAAAGTGTAATCGCCCATCACTCGTGGCGCAATGCCGGCAATAATTTTCCGCGCAGGGCAGCCGCCGCGGCGAGCCACGTCCAAAGCAGCCCGCTCATTAAAATGCCACTCAAAATCCACGCCAGCGTACCAAGTGGCATTCCTTGGCTGGGCGCACTCAAGGCCGGCCAAATGGCAATGGCCGCGCTGAACACACCGCCGACCAGGCCCAAAACCAAAAGTCCGCCGTGTTCGGCCAGCACCATCCATTGCAGTGCGCTTTTACGGAAGCCCATCGCCTGCAGCAGCGCCAATTCGCCTCGGCGTTCGAGCACATTGCGCAAAACCACCACTCCGAGTCCCACGCTGCCGAGCAGCAGGGCCAGCCCGCCGAGGGCTTGGAAGATGTCGAGGTACGTGTTTTGCACTTGGCTGAATTCCGCCAAGCGTCGCGTGGCGGGTGTCAACTCAAGGCCATAATCTTCCAATGCATAATTCAAGTCCTTGGCGGTGGCCGTGGGTTCGGTTGAATCGATCAGAAATACATTGTAGCCGCTGGCGGAGGGGAAGTGTTTCACGAATTGTTTTTCGGAAATAATGAGGACGCCCTGCAGCACTGAATTTTCAAGGAAGCCGACAATGCGAATCTTGAAGGTGCCGCCGGTTTCATCGGGGTAATCGATGATGTCACCCACCTTCACGTGCAGCATCCACATTCCGGTGTTCATGTCTACGATTGCCGGCACGGCCTCGCCTTCGGTTTTGTTGAGGGACTCCCAGTCTGCATCATTGACAAAAGTGAATGCGTTTTTGGCATCCAATATTTTTGTGTTCACGCCCAGTAGCTGTGGCTCGCGGGTTTGGTTGAGATTGAGGCAGCTCGCATCATCACCCGCGCGCACGCGAAACTGCACAATGCTGTCGGCAGCAAGGTTTTTTGCATCAAGCGCCAATTCCTCGCGGCCTTTTTGGGTGTTCAAATCATACAATACCGGCACATCGCTCTGGCCAAAAAATGCAAACCCGCCCGTGCCGCCCCAGCGTTCGTTGGCACCTTCATTCGGATCCAACCGAAACGCGCCCACGGCGATCAGTAAAAACACACCGCATGCGAGCAGCCCGATGCACGCGAGACTGCGCCCGCGTCGTCGAGCGCTGCCGCGCCAACCCATCGCGCCCAGTGAGGCAAACGACGCGCCGCCACCCGCCGCCAGTTTGCCCAGCCACGCGTGGCACACGCAAAGACAACTGACGAGCAACAACATCCCCGCGCCAAAAAATGCACCCGCCTTCATCTGCCCCTGGGCATCCTTCATCGCAAACCCAAGCGCCAATGCGGACACGAAACAAACAAGCGCGGCAATGATCGCCTTGCACCCTGCGCGTGTCGTGGCAGGTTGGGGGGGCTCGCCTTGAAGCAAATGAATGGCATTGGCGTGGCTGGTTTTTCGCACAGTCAGCCAGATAGTGAACAGCGCAACCAACAACCCACCCAGCACGCCAAACCCGATCGTGACTGGCTCCGCGTGGTACAACAAATTGCCATTGGCAATGGCACCGGCCCAGTCGGAATTCAATAGTCCGACGATTGCCTGCGTGTATTCCAATCCCGCACGCGCGCCCAGCACCGCGCCGATGAGGGCGATCACAAATCCCTCGGCAATGAGGAGATTGCGGACGGCCTTGCCGGTGAAGCCGATGGCAAGGAGCGCGCCGATTTGTGGCGCGCGCTGTTCCACGCCGAATACAAAAAGGAGGCCCATCAAAATCAGTGCGGCGAGCACGAGAAAAAAACTGAGGCCGATAAAGAGCCCGCCAAAGTCGCTCGCGGACTGTCCAGAAATCGCTTCGGTGCGCACATCGCGAAACATCAGGCCGATGTCGGCGGGATTGAGTTTTTGTTGCAGCGCGGTTTCAATTTTGGCGCGTTGGCCGGGTGCGAAGCGATAACGCACGGTGGTGGCCTCGCCGTACCGGTTGGCCCAGAGTTTTTGAGCCGTGTCCAGCGCGACGAAGGCCTTGGGCGTGCCGCGGTGCTCTTTCCAAAAATCTTCATCACGATCACGGATGCGGCTGGAATCAAAATCGATGCCCGGGTTCCAGTCGCGCAGGCGGTCCTTGTCCACAATGCCGGGGAACTTGGGCATCAATTCGCGCCAGCCCGGTTGCTCCGTGGGCAGCACGCCGCTGACGGTGAAGGTGTGCGTGCGTTCCTCCAGCTGGCGGTTGAGGCCGAGCACGTAGTAATCCACCGTAATTTGGTCGCCACCCTTCGCCTGCAAATCATCGGCCAGCCATTGGGTGATCACCATATTGTCGCCGGTGGGCGTGATGTGCCCGAGAAAATTTGAGCTCACGCCGGTGATCATCGAGTAGGGCGTGACATTTGTGCCAAAGCGAAATTCGTTGGCGATGTAGGTGAGGGCGGTCTGGGAATTTGTGGTGGCCGCCAGCGTGTTGGCATCGAGGAAAATGCGGTCTGTGCGCAGGTCGATGACATCATCGGTTTCGTTTTCGGCCAGCTGCAATTCGGCATCGGTCAATCGCCAGCTTGATTTCAATTTTGCATTGGCCGCATCCAACAAAATTTCAGTGGGTTGAGTGCTGCTGGAAATCATCACATTGGCGCGGCCATCCAGATCCGCCTTGTCCTGAAGCCACGCGAGCGGGACGAAGACATTGAACGGTGGCACCGCACCCCGGCGCAGGCTAAAGTTGGCCAGCTCGGAATGTTCGCTGGTGACCTTGGCGACGGTGAGGCTCAGGCGCACGGTGAGGTCTTCTGCCACCGAGAGCGGCGCATCGCGCGGCAGAACGCTCGGCTTGGCGATTCTCAGGCGAAACGCATCGCCCGCCTTGATTCCAAGCTGTTCAGCAAGGCGCGGGTTGATGAGGGCTTCACCATCTCCGAATGCGGGTGGACGATTAGCCTTGAGCATCGCTTGATTCCAAAACGATTCATCAATGCCAATGAGCTGGATTCGATTGGCCCGAGTTTGGATTTCGCCTTCTTTATCCAAAACATATCCGGCGGCATTCAACCTGAGAATGGAGGCAAAATGAGTTTGGTCATCGAGTGCCAACGAATCCGCCAAGTCAGCACGAAAAAACCGGTCGTGTTGTTCGATGGCGCACTGGATTCGGCCCAGCCGTTGTTCGGCTTGGTCCTGCAGGGTGCGTTTCACCGAGTCGCCGACCACCAACGAACCCGTCAACACCGCCGTGGCCACGATGGCCCCAAGCAACGTGCCCACGTGCGATCGCGCGTGATGCACAAGACTGTTGAAGATAAGCCGACCGCGAGTCATTTTGTTTTACTAACCGCAGGTTTCGAAAAGTTTGTGGTTCCAAATGAATTAAACAAATTCGCCATCGTTGAGTTCCAGTGTGCGGGCCATTTGGGTGGCGAGTTTTTCGGAGTGGGTGACGGTGATGAGCGTGAGGTTTTCCTCCGCATTCAATTCCACAAGC
>CAZJRV010000094.1:0-10585 GCA_964548235.1 uncultured Verrucomicrobiota bacterium | reverse complement strand
CATTGGGATGCGCCTGGTGGATGGGGATGAATTCCGCGCCGAACCCGAGGCCGACGATGGCGATGTTGAACGTGGGGGCACTCATGGATGGAGGGAAAGTAGAAAGTCAAAAGGAAAAAGTCAAAGCCACAACGCAACGGTCAAAATTCAAAAGTGTCCGAGTCGCCACACTTTTGAATTTTGACCTGTGCTTTTTACCTTCGACTTTCTACTTTTGGCTTTCCCGATGTCTGCTCTTGAGATCGCCCAAACCCTGGTCCGCCTGCCCAGCGTGAATCCGCTGCATGATCCCGCCAGCGCGGGTGAGGGCGCGGTGGTCGATTGGCTGGAGCAATGGGGGCATTCCCACCATCTCCAAACCCTGCGCGAACCGGCCCTGTCCGGACGCGATAACATTTCGTTTACCATTCAAAATGGCGACGGCCCACATCTTTTGCTAAATGGCCACACCGATACCGTCAGCGTCACCGGAATGAGCATCGAGCCTTTCAGCGGCAAAGTGCGCGACGGGCGCCTATGGGGGCGCGGCTCCACCGACATGAAAGGTCCGCTGGCGTGTATGCTCGCCGCGTTGCTCGAGCTGCGCGAACGGGAGGACTGGCGCGGCACGGTGACCGTCGGCTGCGTGGTGGACGAGGAAACCGAGTTTCAGGGCATCGTGAAATTGATTGAAGACCACGACCCGTGGGACTTCGCCGTGGTGGGCGAGCCAACCCAACTGCGCGTGGTGCGCGGTTGCAAAGGTTGCCTCCGCACCATCGTGCGCGTCCGCGGCCGCGCCGCCCACAGCAGCGACCCCGCGCAAGGCCGCAACGCCATCGTCGGCATGGCGCCGGTGCTGGAGGCGGTGCAGGAATTTTTTGATGACGAAATCGGACAATTCACCCGCGAAGGCTTCAGCCCGTGCACCGGCTCGGTGGGGCTCATTGAGGGTGGTACCGCGGTGAACATTGTGCCCGATGAATGCGCCGCCACCTTTGACATCCGAACCGTGCCGGAACAAAACACGGAAGCCACTTCTGCCGCCTTGGAGAAATTTGTGCGCGAACGTGTAGGTGAACGGGTTGGATACGAAATCGTTTTCGACGCGCCCTACCACAACAGCCCAAATTTCGAAACCGCTGCAGACCATCCGCTCGTGCAAACCGCCTGCGCGCTGCGCAACCAACCCGAAGCTGATACCGTGGCCTTTGGTTGCGATGGCAGCAAGTTGGCCGCCGTCGGCATCCCCACCATTATTCTCGGCCCCGGCAACATCGCGCAGGCCCACACGAAGGATGAGTTTATTTCGCTCGCCGATCTCGAGGCCGGCACGACCGTGTACGTGGACTTGGCGCATGCGTTGTTACGGTAGAGATATGCTCCCACATATCCACGGACGCGCAAAAGCGCGTCCCTCCCGGTGTGAACAATGGCGGCTTGTGGCGATGTCCCCGGTTTGCCAGCTTGCGGGATGAGTTTTTTGGTTTTGGCGTTGTCATTCGTGGTTGGGTTTTCGGGGTGCTCCCGCAAGCCTTCCAAGCCCACCGCCCCGTCCGCGCCCAAAACTTCAAAGGTGCATCTGAACACCCTCGAACGCCGCAGAGATGGACGCATGTACACGCGGCTTGGTACCGAGCCATTCACCGGCCGCGCAGTTTCCACCCATGCAAACGGCAAGCGGGCGATTGAAAAGCATTTTGAACAAGGCCGCGCGCACGGCTCGCACCGCGAGTGGCGCGCGAATGGCACACGCGCCATCGAGGCTCATTTCAAAAACGGCCAGTGGCACGGCCGCTATGTGAATTATTTCCCCGACGGCCAGCCGCAACTGGAATTGCACTACGAACACGGCCGCAAACACGGTCGCCATCGCGAGTGGCGCGGCAACGGGTTGTTGCTCTACACGCGCGCTTGGGAGAAGGGCGCGCTTTCACAAACCGAATACTCGCCGACACTCCAAGCGGAGATGAACGCGCTCAACGCCAATCGCCGCAAGCTGGACGAAACGGTTTGGGCGAGTGAGGTGCAGGCGCTGAGACGTTTTGCAGTGTTCCTTCAAAAGACCGATTCCATCACCACTGCTGCCGATCCGTGGCGTGCCTTGGCAAAAGTGCCGGTGCAGTTTCAATTCGGCAAAGTTCTGGCCAGCGTTTCGCACGGGAACGCGTTTGAGGAATTGCTTTTTGGCGGCACACTTGGGGAATCCGCAACTGCAACGTGGGCCACCCTAAAAGCCGAAGGCTGGAAAATTGCGGGAGCGGAATGGCGACTGCTGGCCGTGAGGCAAGTTGAATTCACCCTGCACGTCCACCGCTCGGACAACGAACGCGCTACGGCAAGCGGCGCATTGCGACTCGCAGACGATGCGCTGGTGGTCACGCGGCTGCATGTGTCCCGCCGAAAGAGCAGGCCGGTGTTTGAACCGTTGGCGAAAATTGATGCGGGCAAAAGCACGTTGCCGTTGTTGGTGCGGGATTTGGATGCGGATGGCACGCCGGAAATTATCGCGGCGGGGGCCAATCGCGTTTACCGCCAGCGGGATGGAAAATTTGTGGGCGCGCGGTTGGCAAAATTTTTACCGGTCGGTTGTACGGCAGCGTTGTTGGCGGATTTGAATGGCGACGGCCACACGGATTTGTTCGCGGTGCCACACGAGCGGCCGCCTGTGTGGATTCCCGGCAATGCGAAAGGGGGGTTCGATGCGGCTCCATTCCCAGTGCCCGTGCGAACATCTCCGATGGGCCGCGCATTGGCGTGCTCGGCGGGTGACATGGATGGCGATGGCGATCTCGATGTTTGGGTGACACAAAATCGGCCGGCCGGCGAAGGAGGCCAGGGCGGTCGAATGCCCACGCCCTATTGGGACGCCAACGACGGGCATCCGGCGTATTTGTTGATGAACGATGGCAAAGGAAATTTTCGCGAAGTCACTGTGGCCGCCGGCCTCGCGGCCAAGCGAGGGCGGCGCGTCACGGCCTCGGCGTTGGTGGATCTTGACGGGGATTTTGACAACGACCTCGTGATGGCCAGCGAATATGCGGGGCTCGATATTTTTTTCAACAACGGCAAAGGCGTTTTCTCCGACGCCACGCCTTCGCTTGCAGCACAGCGGCACGCGTTTGGGCAAGGCCTGGCGTTGGCGGATTTCAATGATGACGGCAAAATCGATGTGTTCCTCGCCGGGCGCAGCAGCACTGCCGCGCGGCGCATGGCGGCGATGGGATTGGGCCACGCGGATTTTCCACAACACACCCGTCAACGCGCGGGAATGAGCGCGGGCAATAAGTTGCTGCTCAATGACGGGCGGTTTCTCAATCCCATCACCCCGCCCGCACTCGCGCGCACGGGCTGGAGCAGCGGCTGCGTGGCAATGGATTTTGACAACGACGGTGACGCGGATTTGTTCGTCGCCAACGGGCATCGCACCAAAAAGGGTCAGCCGAACTTCGACTCCACATTTTGGCGGCACGCCATATATAGTGGCAGTTCGGAGAAAAATCCTGCGCTGATGATGTTGCACGAGCAAAACGAGGCCGCGCGCCAATCGTGGTGCGGCAACGAGCACAACGCGTTTTTTCTCAATGAAGGCAAAGGCGCATTTGTTGAAGCGGGGTTTCTGTTGGGATTGGGCCACGCCTTCGACAGCCGCAGCGCAGTGAGCGCGGACGTGGACGGCGATGGCCGGCTCGACCTCATCGTGGCGGAGCAAACCTCCAAAGGCATCACCCTGCATGTGCTGCAAAACACCGCGAAAGCGACCGGCCATTGGGTGGGCGTGCGGTTGCGCGGGCGCTGCATGGGTGCGCACATTACCGTGCGCCACGCGGACGGAGCGGTGACACGACAAATCATCAGCGGCGATTCATTTCGCGCCCAGCAACCGGCCACGCTGCATTTTGGGCTGGGCACCGTTTCAAAAATAAAGAGCATCGAAGTCCGCTGGCCAGGCGGAGCGATTTCGCGGCTGGATAATCCGGCGGTGGATCAACTCCACGAGTTGCGGCCGGAGTAATCGGCCGTTACAATCGCGCATGCTGACACCCGAAAGCCGCCTTGCCGATTTCCCCGCGCTGGCGGATATGGCCTACCTGAACACCGCCGCCGAGAGCATCCCGCCGGTTTGCGTGCCCGTGGCATTGGAACAATACGCGCGCGACAAGGGCCGAGGAATGCGCGGCCGCGAGACGCACAACGCAACCCTCGAGGCCTGCCGCGAGGTGGCCGCGCGAATAGTGGGATTGCAAACGGGTGAGGTGTCGTTCTGCTCGTGCAGTTCCGAGGCGTACAACCTGCTGGCCAACGCGCTGCACCTTGGAGCGGAGGATGAAGTCGTCATCACAGACCTGGATTTTCCCGCCGGTGCCACGCCCTGGCTCAATGCCGCCACGCCCCCAAAGGTTCATTTGTGGAAAGCGAAGGACGGCGTGCTGGACGCCAATGATTTGCCGGCATTGCTAAACGGCCGCACGCGGTTGGTACAGGTTTCGCTGGTGAGTTTTTACAATGGGCATCGACTTGACTGGGCACCCTTCATCGCCGCCGTGCGCGAACACGCGCCTCAGGCAAATGTTTCGGTCGACATCACTCAGGCGCTGGGCCGCGTGGAATTGGATTGCACCGGCTACGACATTCTCATTTCAAGCACTCACAAGTGGGTGCTGGGCATCCACGGCGGCTGCATCGTGGGCATTCCGCAAAAGGCCGATGCCCTCACCACCCGCGCCGGTGGCTGGTTTCATTTGGAAAACGCCTTTGATCCCGACCGATTTCAACGCACCGTGCGCAAGCCCGGCGCGGCGAGTTTCTCCGTGGGCATGCCCAATTACGCCGCCCTGTACACCCTGAATGCCGCGCTGCGGTACATTGAAAAAGTCGGGGTGAGAAACATCGCCGCCCACGCCGACCCGCTGGTGGCCCAGCTGGAGACCGGCCTGCGCGAGCTGGGCGTTGCCCCCATGGCCGCGCAGCGCAAGGACTGTTACAGCGGCATCCTGGCCTTACGCCATGAGAATACCGATGCCCTTCACGCCGCGCTGGAGGCGGCTGAGGTGCACGTGATGAACCACGCCGGCCGCCTGCGGGTGGCGCTGCACGGCTATAACACGGAGGCCGATGTCGAAAATTTCCTGACGGTTCTAAAATCAAAAATGTAAATCGACCGCGCGCCACCTTTGAGTTTTGAGCTGCGTCTTTCACTTTCGACTTTTCCCTTTTACTTTTGATGCAGCGGGGCGAGATCCTCATCGTCTCTGGCCATTTCCTCCACGCGGTCGCCTCCCACGGCGGTGGCGAGCGAAAGCATGCCGCGCGCCTCGGGCAGGCGGTTCATTTGGCAAAGATAACAGGCAACATTGTAGGGGATGAGCCACTCATCGGGAAACTGCTCCACGCAAGGGGCCAACAGCACGTGCGCCTGCTCGATGCCGCCCCCGGTGCAGCGGCGCGTGGCGTAGGCGAAGTGCAGCCAGAATCCGGCTTCCTCCGGGTGTCCCTCGCATAACACACGGGCCAATTCCGCGGCGTCGTCCCAGTGCCGGGCGGCGATGAGGCAATCGAGCCGACCGGCCTGCACAGCGGGCAGGGACTGCATCTCCACAGGAATGCGCGAAAGCTCCGCCATGGCCTCGGCCATATTGCCCAGCTCAATCCAGCCAATGGCGGCTTGCACATGGTGCAGGGCGGGCGGTTCGATCGGGTCCATTTCACGGATTATTTACTTTTGCGCGGGACGAGCCAATCCAATATAATCCGCAGATGGATCTGCTGTGGCTGGCGAAGGGAAATGACGATTTGATTTTTATCATCACACTGGCAGTGGTGCTGCTGGTTGTCATCGCGTATCTCGTGCTGGGACGCGATGACACCATCGAGTTGATGGAGGAAGAGAGTGAACCGATGGAAATGGATGATCCACGGTATCACGAAAAAGTGGTGCACCGGCTGGATCGCACCAACGATTTACTAACGTCCATCCGCAATTCAATTTTGATATTTATCGTGATTTTGGTGCTGATACCTGTGATTTGGATGTTGTTGGTTAAGGGCTGCGAAGTGCCAATAAAAAAATCATCCGAACACGTAGTAAATCATCCGAACACGTATGATAGGCAATAATCTGTTAATTTTTTGAAAATTCACTTGCGCGCCGGGCCAAGCTGTGGTAGGTAAAAAGAAACCAAGGACGCAACCCCAAGCTGCCCGACTGTAAGTGTCTCTTAACATTGACAATATAGGTATACCGCAAGGTGCCGCCCTGCAGGCAATTCAAGCCAAGCAGGTGGAGTCGCGTGCGGTGCCGCCGGTTCCCCCGCAGGAACAGCAGTCGGCGGCTGTGCGTAGCACCGATCTTTCCTCCTCCCAGGCCCTCCAGCAATTCTCCATGGCCGCGCGCGTTGCCGCCGGACAAGTGCCGGCCAATGATCCCATGAAACCCGTGGCCGAAGGCATTGCGCAGGACTTGAGCCGTGCCGGGGGCGATGCCTTTGAGGCCATGGGCAAAATCAACGACCTGCAAAACGCCTTCAACTTTGCCATGCAATCCAACGCCGGCTTGATGGAGGATCCGGCCCTCGCCGCCATCGCCTAGCCCGCTGACCAACCTAAAGACGCCACGACCCGTGAGGGTCGTTTTTTTGTGCAACTGGTTTAGCTTTTAACTTCCAAAATCCAGCGTCACTCTACTCCGATGCGCTTTATCATTCCGCTTCTGGCTCTGGCCATTTCCTCTCAAGCCAAGGTGCCGCCAACGCAACCGAACTACATCCTCATCATGGCCCACGACCTCGGCTATGGCGACATCGGGCCATTCGGCAACAAACTGCATCGCACGCCGAACCTCGATCGCATGGCGCGGGAAGGGCGGCGGCTCACGAGTTTTTACAGCGCCAGCGGCGTGTGCACGCCGAGCCGGGCGGCGTTGATGACCGGCTGCTATCCGCGCCGCGTGGGGCTGGACTGGACGCCCGAGGACGGCCACGTACTCCGGCCCGTGTCGCCGAATGGGCTGCATCCGAATGAGGTTACCATCGCCGAGGTGTTGAAAAAGGTCGGCTACGCAACGGCCTGTATTGGCAAGTGGCATCTCGGCGATCAGCCGAAATTTCTGCCGACGCGGCAGGGGTTCGATTACTTCCTCGGCCTGCCGTACAGCGATGACATGACGCACGCCACCGGCCAGCGCATTGGCGAGCGGCTGCGCGGAAATCAATGGCCGGCGCTGCCGTGGATGGAAAATGAAAAGGTGATCGAAGCGCCTGCTGATCGCAACCACATGACTCAGCGAGAGACCGCTGCCGCGCTCAAGTTTATCGCCGCCAACAAGGACAAGCCGTTTTTTCTCTACCTGCCGCACAACATGCCCGGCAGTTCGCGCCAGCCGTTTTCCAGCGAGCGTTTTCGTGGGAAATCCAAGAACGGCGCGTGGGGTGATGCCGTGGAGGAACTCGACTGGTCCGCCGGCCAGATTTTCGCCGCGCTCAAGCAACACAAGATTGACGAACGCACGATCGTTATTTGGACCAGCGACAACGGCGCGCCCCGCCGCAACCCGCCACAGGGCAGCAACGGTCCACTCGGCGGCTGGGGCTACACCACCGCCGAGGGCGGCATGCGCGTGCCCACCATCGTCCGCTGGCCCGGCTACATCCCCGCCGGCAGCACGAGCGATGAACTCTGCTCCCTGATGGATCTCCATCCAACCTTCGCCAAACTCGCCGGCGCGCAATTGCCCAACCGTAAGCGCGACGGCCAAAACATTTGGCCCGTCTGGAGCCCGCGTAACGCCAAGTCGCCCCACCGATTTTTCTACTACTACCACACCCACACGCTCCAAGCCGTACGCGATCAACGCTGGAAACTCGTCCTCGGCGAAGCCCCCAAACTCTACGACCTCAAGGCCGACCTCGCAGAGCAAAACAACGTGGCCGCCAAACACCCGGCCATCATCAAGCACCTCCAAACCGCCGCTGCTGCGGCCACTATGGAAATGGGCAGCGGAAAACAAAATGGAAAGCATGTCCGCCCCGTTGGCCGCACTAAAAAGCCAACAGCCCGCACAAGGTAGGGCCCGCTGCCCCAGCAGGCCGCGGCGCGCTCGGAGAGAGCGCCCTTCCTAAACCCGTCCACGCCTTACCTGAGCACAAAAAAAGGGACGGGGTGGAATCCGTCCCTCTCGGTCAATGGTTCAATGACCGTTTGATTTACTCCGCTTCCAGGCGGTACACCGTGCCGCCAAGGCTGAGCAGGTAATGCTCGCCGGCTTGGTCCTCGGCGAAGCTGGCGGTGAGGCGGATAGGGTTGGGCTTCACCACTTCGGCGTACTCAGTCACCTTGCCGCCGGATTGCTTGAACGCCCACACGGTGCCCGTGCGATAATCGCTGTACACATACGCGCCCTGCAGCGCAGGAATCTTTTTGCCGCGATACACGTAGCCGCCGGTGATGCTCACGCCGTGGCCGTGTTTATTAAATTTCGATTTTTTTGCCAACGCCGGTGTGTGCGGGTATTCTATGACTGGGTCGATAAACTTCTCCTTTGGCTTGAATTGTGTGGTCAACACACCGCCTTTTTTTGCGCGGCTTTCGTGGAAGCCCTCGCGTGGGCGCCACCCGTAATTGCCGCCCTTGGTGATGAGGTTCACTTCCTCCCAGTAATCCTGACCGACATCCGCGGCCCACAGGTCGCCATTGGCGCGGTCGAAGCTCATGCGCCAGACGTTGCGCAGGCCGTAGGCCCAAATCTCCGGACGCGCACCGCCTCGACCCACAAAGGGGTTGTCGTGCGGGATGCTGTAGGGCCGCGCGCTGGTGGGGCGGTTCACGTCGATGCGCAGGATGGTGCCGAGCAGGGTGGAAAGATTTTGGCCGTTGTCACTAGGATCCTCGCGGCTGCCGCCATCGCCGTGGGTGATGAACAATTTGCCGTTCGGGCCAAAGAGAATGCAACCACCATCGTGATTCCAAAAAGGCCGTTGGATGGTCAACAGCTTGCGTTCGGTGGAGAGGTCGATCTTGTTGCGGTCCGTCTTGCTCACGCGAAATTCACTCACCACGCTGCGCAATGGTTTGTGCGCGGAATAGAAGACATAAAATTTTCCATTCTTCGCAAACTGCGGATGAAACGCCATGCCGAGCAGACCTTCCTCATCCTTCACGTAAGGTTTGCGCGCCTCGATGTCGAAAAAGATTTTCGTGGACTTGCCACTGGCATTGCGCGGCAGCAGGTGCACCTTGCCGCGTTGCTCCAGCACAAAGGTCCGGCCATCGGGCAACTGCTCCATCCAGAGCGGCCGCTTGAATTTTAGATTGGGAAAGGCATTCACCAGCTTCAGCCGGGGTATCTCGGCCGAGACCGTGCCCAAAACCGCCAGCGCGCACAGCGCCGACATCAGTCGAGTGAGGGGTGCAAGAGATTTCATCGCGGCGATTCTGGCCGCTGCGGGCGCGTTGTCAACCCCACGCCAACCGCCACAAAACCCCGACCAGTTCGCCCGTGCCCGCCACCAGCAACGGCAACCCCACCGGCCACGGCCCGGCCAACAACAGCACCCCGCCCACCACCACCAAGGCCGCGGGCACCAAAGGAAACAACATCGCGTCATTCATCATGCCCACAGCTTAGCGGGCCACTGAGACAAATGGTGTCCCATTGGTGGGTTTTCGTTTTTTTGGGTAAATTTAATAACCATTTGCCATTGGTGGGGATTGCCATTATTTTAATCGCAATGAAAGCAATCTCCCTCCTCTTGATGGCCACGGTGTTGCAGGCGGCCGAACCGCGATTTCAGTTTCGCAGTTTCATCCAGATTGATGGCTCCTTGATGCACGTGAAGCTGGATACCACCACCGGCCAAAGCTGGCGCCTCGAGCGCACGCTGACCAACCGCCGCGACACCACCCTCGCCGGCAAAGCCACCGAGCGGAAGCTGGCCGGGGCGGTGCATGCCAGTGTTGATAATCTGGATGGATACCGGTTGAGCGAAATTCTAGCTACGATGGATGCATTGAACCGACCTGTGATGGGAAAGGATTTAGTGCCGTTTGTGTTTCGCAAACCCGCTGCTAATTTGAATGGGGGAGCGAATCAGGGCAGACACCAAATCGTGCCGCCGACACAGCAATTTGGAGCACCTCCGGTTGGGATCGATCCCAACACAGGCCGACCCTTCCCAAGGCCGGGCCAGCCGCAGCCCAATCCACGTCATCCACGTAATCCGAATGGAAGTAACGTGGATCCTACCACGGGGCTTCCCTTGGGTGGAGGTGGATTACCGGGTGCCGGTGGCTTTCCCGCGGGCGGAGCCGGCATTGATCCGCGCACCGGTTTGCCATTGGGCTTCCGTGCCGGTGCCGGTGGATTGCCCGGAAGACGACCGGGCGTTGTGAATCCTGTCCGCCGAATTCATTTTGATGCGGACACCGTCACCATCCGAAACTGGGGCGGAAAGTTGCGCAACATTTCTACGCTGGATTTAACTACTGAGCTGCTCAATTCCTTTGATGCCCCGTTGCGATGCGTGATTGATGACAACATCGTTTACCTCATCCCCGAAAGCGCCACGCTCATCACGCGCGATGGCAAAACCAATAAGCCAAAGTACGAAGA
>CAZJRV010000093.1:0-10605 GCA_964548235.1 uncultured Verrucomicrobiota bacterium | reverse complement strand
AGTTTTTGCCATCCTTGTCGAAGCGCGCAATCCAACCGCCGGGCGCGCGAATGTTGCGGGCGTGCCCGCGGGCATCGGGCAGGCGCTTAAGCAAATGATCCTCGCCCCAATTGGTGAGCGCGCGCGAGTGGGCAAACTGATCCACCGGCATAGGCGTCATGTTTCCGGCCACCATGTAAATGTGCCGACCATCGGGGCTAAGCACCAGCGCATGCGGCCCGTGCTCGCCGCCGGCACGCAGCGGCATGATGTGTTCATCCTTGTCGAATTGATCGTCGCCATCGGTGTCCGTCAACCGATGCACGCCGGAAGCGCCGCCGCCGTTGATGTTCACCCACAACGCCCCGTGCGCGTACAGCAACCCCTGCGCGCTGGAGATGTTGATGTTGAGCTTTTCCACCTTCAACTCCTTGCCGCGCGGGTCAATGCGGAACAGCCCTTTGTTGCCCTGATCACTGGCAATCAAGCGCCCCTGATCATCGACACAAATGGCCACCCACGATCCCTGTTCGCCCTTGGGCACATGATAAAGTTTTTCCACCTCAAACCCCTCGGCCACCTTGATGGTGCCGCCATCGCCGGACGCGGCACTGGCCGTGGCGGTCTTAGCAAACACATTGCCCCACGGGCCGTCGCCCATTTTGCCGGTGGCGATGACCTTGCCCCAGGCCTTGCCCTTGCCGGCTTTCCATTGGCCGAAAAAAGTGCGAGTGGCCTGCCAGGACGTATCTGTCACAATGGATATTTTCTTGCCGTCCACGGTTACATCGAGCTGCGCCACCAAGCCGGCGACGCCGCCCTGATTGCGGCCTTCCACGGCGATGACGTTAGAGCCGGGGTTGAGGAGCCGGGTGATGTCGCGGGAATATTTGATGTTCCAATCTTCGCCGGTCAGTGCGGGTTCGCCGTTAACGTAAGCCGCGAAGCCATTGTCGCAGGTGGCGATCAGTTGCGCCTTTTGAATCTTGCCCGGGGGGAGTTCAAAAATTTTGCGGAAATAAACCGCCTCTTTTTTCTCCGCCCGATCCGGCCAGATCCATTGCGGCGTTGGCGCAGCGAGAAGGGTGAATGCAGCGGAAGATGAAAACAGAATGAGCAGGGCAATAAATCGTTTCATAGCGTGGAATGGTTGACGGCGAGAATATGCCTCCCATTCAACCATAGCAATCTGTCCCCTGCATTATTTCGCCAGTGCAGACTCAACTGCGGCGGGGAAAACCTCCTCAACTTCGCCTTGAATGCGCAGCGTCACTTCCTTTCTGCCATCGTGGTCCGTTTCGTCGCGATTAATTATTATGTAAGGCGTGGCAGCCTGAGCAGCGGCGAGAGGAATGAGGTTCGCTGGGCTGACAGCCAGGGTGGAGCCGAGGGCGATAACCAAATCGCACTGGAGTGCCGCGGCATAGGCGCGATCGAGGTCATCCTCCCGGAGATTTTGGCCAAAGCTGATGGTCGCCGGCTTGAGAAAGCCGCCGCATTCGCAAATGGGAGGTTGGTTGGACTGCTTGAACTGAATGAAACTGGCCTCCACCGGATTGCGTTGGCCGCACGTTTGGCATTCAGCCAATGAACCGGTGCCGTGAATTTCCACCAGCACCTCCTCGCCCGTGCCGGCGGCGCGATGCAGGCCATCGATGTTTTGGGTGACGACCATTGCCACCTTGCCCGCCTGTTCCAGCTGCACGATGCTTTCGTGAATCACATTGGGCTGCGCGCCCCCGTGCTTCTCCCACATTTCCAGCTTGTATTGCCAGTACTCGATGCGCGCCTCCTCGTGCTTCATAAAATCCTGATAATACACCGGCTGGCGCGTCGTCCAGATGCCGCCTGCCCCCCGAAAAGCCGGAATGCCACTGGGCGTCGAAATGCCCGCGCCGGTGAAAACAAGAATGCGTTCCGCTTCACTCAACCAATCTGAAAGCTGTTCTGCCATTTCCCTATTATAGAGAAACGGTGGAAACAAATCAAGGGACACCCCGCGGCGCGATATGCGACTTGGAATTTCGATGAGAATACACCATAGTGCGCACGCAATTGCAGCCATGGAAGGCATTCTTTCGACAACTGATTTCGTGGTGTTCTTTGGCTCGTTGCTGGCGGTGATGGCGGTGGGCTTATGGGCCGGGCGCAGCTCGGGCGATTCCGCACAAAGTTATTTTCTGGCGGACAAAGACATCCCGTGGTGGGGCGTGGCCGGCTCGGTCTTTGGCACCAATGTTTCCGCCAATCACATGGTGGGCTTCATGGCCATTGGCTTCACGCTCGGCTTTGTGGAAAGCCAATTTGAGATCACCGCCATCGCGGGCCTGTTGATGCTCTGCTATTTCTTCCTGCCGATGTACCGCAAGCTGCACGTGTACACGCTGTCCGATTACCTCGCGCGCCGCTTCGATGACCGCAGCCGGCTGGCCTATTCGCTGATCATGTTGATCATCATTGTGTTGATCATGATTCTCCCCGCATTTTATGTGGGCTCGCGCGCGGTCAATATTTTATTGGCTGATCCGGGCCAAATGCAGGCCGCCGTCGAGGCCGGCCAAAGCATCCAAATCAAACACGGCTACTACATTGCCGGCGTGCTGATCATGGCGCTGGTGGCCGGCGGCTACACGGTGATCGGCGGCCTGCGCGCGGTGATTATCACCGATGCCATCCAATCGGTTTTCATTTTGCTGGGGATGCTCATCGTGGCGTGGTGCACGTTTAACCACGACCTCATCGGCGGCTGGGCCACCATGGTAAAATTCGATGAAGGCCGCGAATTGGATAAAGTGGTGGCGGGCAAGGACATGCTGCACCTTTACCTGCCCAGCGACCATCCGCAGCGTCCGTGGACGGGTATGCTCACGGGCCTGATGGTGCTGCATTTTTATTACTGGGGCGCGAACCAATTCGTCGTGCAGCGTGCGCTGGCGGCGCGATCGCTCAAGGACGCACGCGCAGGCATCATCACCGCCGGCTTCTTTAAGCTGCTCATCCCCTTCGTTTCCATTGGCACAGGCATCGCCGCGTATTATTTGTTCAAGCAAACCATGCCGGGCGTCACCCTCGATGGCGACACCGCCTTCCCGATGCTGCTGCGCGAAGTCGTCGCGCCGCTGGCCGTTCCGGGCCTCGTGGGTCTGGTGGCCGCCGGCCTCATTGGCGCCATTCTTTCCAGCGTGGATTCCATGCTCAACTCCGCCTCCACCCTGATCACATTTGATCTCTACAAAAAACACATCAACCCAAAAGCCGATGACGAACAGCTGGTGCGCATGGGCCGTTGGCTGATCGTGGCGATGGTGGTGGGCGCGGCGCTGCTCACCATTTTGGTTTTTGATCCCAACTCAAAAGAGCCCTTCTTCACATACGTAGCCAAGCACCAAAGTCGGCTCGTGGCAGGCGTGGTGGCGGCGTTCCTGCTCGGCATGCTATGGCGCGGGGCCACGGCGGCTGGAGGGTTTGCCTCCATCGTGACCGGCGTGGTGGTGGCTTATGCGTTGCCGCCGCTGTACGTCGCCGTGTGGTCGGACAACCCGGAAATTGTCCGCTTTTTCGGCTATGAACTGAACTTTTTTCACAGCGTCTTTGTCGCGTTCATTTTTGCGCTGCTTGCCAACGTGGCCATCAGCGGCCTGGCGCGGGTCACAGATTTCCAGCGAAAAATTGGCACGATTGGTGTAGCCGCAGTGTTGGCCGTGTTCTGCATTTTCCTGTATTCCGCGGCTATGACCGATTGGAAGGGTGGCCATCATTTTTTGATGTCCGGCCCCATACTTTGCCTGATTTGTGGCCTGTGCGGTGCCGGGTTTTACCGATTGTTTGTCTGGAATAACGAGCCGAATGAAGAAAAAGGCCGGATGACATGGACGGGCCTGAACCTCGTGAAGTCAGCTGATCTCCAACACTTTGGCATGAAGCTACTGGGATCGCTGCTCGTGTTTGCCATGCTCGGCGTGTTGATGACTGGCCGGTTGATCTCGCCCATGGCCGCAGGCATGGCGGCAGCGGTTTGGACGTTTTTGATGTTTATGGATTCGCTCTTCAAGGTGGTGCTCACCGCTGCGGCGAAGGGCCGTGCCTACAGTCTGTTGCGCGAAGACCGCTTCTGGGCCGGGCTGCTGGCGGCGAGTGCGGTGTTTATGATGTACTACTTTAAGTAGCGGCCCACAACGACTTCATCCGCTCCAACCCGGTGGTGATCACCTCCAGCGGATCCGCCTTCCACAATTCCGCATTGAACAGCTCCAAGCTCATCGTCTTGTCGTAGCCCTTCTCCTTCAGCACCGCAATCTCGCCGGCCAAGTCAATCTGCCCCTCGCCTATCATTACACGATCCGGATCCTTCTGCTCCGTGGCGGCGATGTCCGGATGCGCATCATCAATGTGGTAGTGACTGATCTTCTCCAGCGGCACCGCACGCAAATCATCCAGCGAGGAAATGCTGTTCCAATTATGAAACGCATCGAGAATGATGCTCGAGTCCTCGTCATCCGTTTCCTGCACGATCCGCCACGCATCGGCGAGGTTGTAAACGCTCTTGAAAAAACTGATGTACTCGAATGTGGGCCGGATGCCTTCCTCACGGCCGATTTGCAACAGGTCACGATAGCGTTCCGGCAGATGATCCTGCCGCGCCAATTCCAGCGGCGGCGTGGCCACGATGAAAGGCGCCCCTAATCGCGCTCCCAGTGCAAACCGGCGCCGCGCCTCGTCCTTCACCAATTCGTATTCCCACCCCTCCTGATCCCCCCACTGGCGGATGGCAATCTCGCTGGGCACCATCAACCCCGCATCCGCCAAAGCCCGCTCCACCTCACCCACCTCGCCGCCGCGTCCGATGAAGTCATAAACATCATTCAGCCAAAGCTCGATGCCGTCGTACCCAGCCGCCCCGGCCAGCTCGATTTTTCTCAGAAGCGGCTGCGGCTTAATCGTGCTGGTATTCAAACAAAACTGCATCGGTCGATAGTAAAGAGAAGCCTCTCAATGGCAAAGCGGTTTATCGGTTATTGAACCCATTTGGTCATTGGACATTGGGTGTTGGTCATTTACCTTCCCTCTATGTCTCAGCCGGACAACTCATTAGCTTGGCGGCCGTGGTATCGGATGATCCAGTGGACCGCGTCGCTGGTTTTGCTGTTGCTGTTGTTCAGCGGATTTGTGCTGGGCCGGTTTGCGGCACCGATGGGGCAGCTGGCGTTCTGCGCGTTTGGCGTGCTGACGGGCGCGGCATTCGCGCGGATGGCGCACCCGGTGGATGGCCGGCTCACTCGGCTGGGGCTGGTGGCGCTGGGATTTGTGGCGGCATCACAATTGTTTCTTCAATTACTAATCTGGAGCGAAGTTTGGCGCGTGCATCCCTCCGTGCTGGGCTGGCGGCTGTGGTGGGGCACGGTGGTGATGGCAGTGGGCCTGGGCTGGCTGCAGGTGTTGTGGCGCGCGGGTGCCAGTTGGAAAAAGAAATCCGGCGCAGCCACGCTGGGCTGCACGGCGGGCCTCGGAATACTGCTGGTAGGGCTGGCGTTTCGGGGCAATCCATCTGCGGCACTGCCTGCGTGGTGGGGTTGGATGGGAAGTGTTTTGGTGCTGGGCGCAGTCGGTGGATCATTGGTCATCATTGGCCGCTGGTGGAGAAATCGTTCCAGCGATCCCCGCCCATTGCCGGGCTGGATGCGGCCGGCCTTGAAGGCATCCGGACTGCTGGTGTTGTGCGCGGGCAGTTTTTATTTTGGCCGACTGACGATGCCACCGCCGAGCCCCTTCGACAACGCCCACTCAATGTTGGCCACGATGCCGACCGAGGATTTGGACCAACAACTGCTGCGCGATGCCGAGCGCCTCAAGAAACTGGCCGAGGGCATGGATCATCTGCGTCACGAATCAGCCAAGCTCCACGAACAAATCGCCACGCGCATGAAGCAGGATGGCGGCGAGGATTATCTACCCGACGAAAGCCGCGCGATTCGGCATTTGTTCATCCGCTACATCGGTTACCGCAAGGAGCTGCTGCACTTGGCGCGGGTGTACATAGGCTTCAAGAAGGTGAAGGAAAAAACATTGCGAGAGCGCTGTTTCCTTACCGGCTACGGCTCGGCCGCCGTGGCGCTGGAGGCGGGTCGGACATTTGTGGCCCGGTATCGCGACAACGACCACGCGCGTGCCAAGCTCAATGAAGGCGAACCGGGCTGGCTTGAGTCCGGCCAATTCGAAATTGTCTACCACAGCGTCACCGACCGACATCACCTTGGCTTATTCAAAACCTACGGTCAATTTTTCAAAACCCACACCAGTCGCTGGCGGCGTGAAGGGGTGGCAGGCATGGAATTCGCGTGGGTGGCAGATCGCATTGAGCGCGGACAGGACGCCGTGGAATCCATCGAGCTTAACCCCGTGCGCGCGTGGCTCTCGCGCATTGGTCGGCGGCTGGAGCTGGATGTGAATGTGCCCTTTTATGAGGCACAAAAAATGATGGCCACCATTATGGGCGACACCCGCATCATCCAACGCGAGCCGTTCATTTCCGAGCATCTCGTGCAACAAACGTTGGCCACCACCCAACTGCAACCCGGCGACATCATCCTTGAGCGGCGCAACTGGTATTTGTCCAACGCATTCCTGCCCGGCTTCTGGCCGCACTGCGCGTTGTACGTTGGCACGCCGGCGGAGCTGAAGGCGATGGACATCAACTATGCTGAGCTGGATGCCGAGGCGCGCGTTGCTCATCAACAACCTGAGCACGGGCACCCACGAGTGATTCTCGAGGCCATCAGCGAAGGCGTGGTGTTCACCAGTGCGGAGCATTCGATGCACGCCGATTACGTAGCCGTACTGCGCCCGCGCCTCACCAATGCGCAAAAGGCGGAAGTCATCCGCAACGCCTTTCGTTACCACGGCCGGCCGTACGATTTTGGTTTTGATTTTGCTGACGAAAGCAAACTCGTCTGCAGCGAGCTGATATATTATTCGTTCGGCGAGCTGCTGAAGTTGGAACTGGAACCCGTGCTGGGCAAAAGCGTGGTGACGCCCGTGGGCATTATGAACAAATACGCCCGCGAACACGGCACGCCCAGCGCGCAGTTGGACTTTGTGCTCTTCCTCGACACGCCACCGGGCCAACACATCGCCCGCCCCGCCACCGAGGCCGCCTGCCGCGAATCCGCCACCCGGCCAAAGGTGTTTAATGAGTGATGCTATCGTGCCGCTTTGCGGAAGCGCTCTTTCAATTCCGGCACGCCCTCGTCGATGAGTGCCATGATTTCCATGATTTCGACTTCGGGAAATCTTTTCCTGAATGCGGCGAGGTTTTCTGTGGCGGCATCCTCATCCATTTTGTTGGCGGCCACCAAGTGCGGTTTGGCGAGCATGGCTTCGTCGTACAACTCCAGTTCGCGCAGGATTTTTTCGTAATCGTCAGTGGGATCACGGTCATCGGTGCCGGCCATATCGAGGATGACGCACAGCGTTTGGCAGCGGCGGATGTGGCGCAGGAAGGCGTGGCCGAGGCCGACGTTGTTGTGCGCTCCCTCGATGATGCCGGGGATGTCGCACACGGTGTAGCGTTCCCAGCCATCCATTTCCACCACGCCAATTTGCGGGTGCAGCGTGGTAAATGGATACGCGGCAATCTTCGGCTTGGCGTGGGAGATGGCGTTGAGCAGCGTGCTTTTGCCGGCGTTCGGGTAGCCAACCAAGCCGATGTCTGCCATGAGGCGTAGCTCGAAATGATAGTTGCCTTCGGTGCCGGGTTCGCCGGGCTGAGCGTGGCGCGGGGCTTGGTTGCGCGGCGTGGCGAAGTGATGATTGCCCTGCCCGCCACGGCCGCCGGCGCACAGGACGAATTGCTCGCCGTGCTCGGTGAGATCCACCACCAGTTCCGCTTCCTCGCCAATGGCCAGCTCGGGCTGGGGCGGGGAATCCACGCTTTCGCTTTCGGCCTCGAGGTCAATTTCCAATGCCTGTTCGCCTTCAAAACTTTCCACGCGTTCGCCTTGCGATTCGGTTTCGTCGGGCGTGGTGTCTTCCAGTTTCCAAACCACCGTGCCGCAGGGCACTTTGATGATGATATCCTTGCCGGATTTGCCGGTCTTCTTTTGGCCTTCGCCGTGATTGCCGTTTTTGGCGATGAGTCGCGGCACATAAAATTGCGCGATCAGATTGTTGAGGTCATGACTGGCCTCGAGGATAACACTGCCGCCGCGTCCGCCATCGCCGCCATCGGGCCCGCCCTTGGGCACGTAGGATTCGCGCCGGAAAGACACACAACCGCGTCCGCCGTGGCCGGCACGGGCGTAGACTTTGACTTGGTCGATGAACATTGTGCGGGTTTGTTCGGAGGCAAAAAAAAGCGAGGCACAGGGCCTCGCCGTGAAAATCGTTTGTGCGCGGGCTAGTTCTGCACCGTGGCCACCGGCTCGATGTTCACGCGGCTGTTGCCTTTGTTTTTATCGAACAACACGCGGCCAGTCTCCAGTGCGAACAGCGTGTGATCGCGGCCGATGCCGACGTTGGCGCCCTTGTGCCACTTGGTGCCGCGTTGGCGGACGAGAATGGTGCCGGCATTGACAAGCTGTTGGTTACCCACCTTGAGCCCGAGGCTCTTGGCGTTGCTGTCGCGGCCGTTCTTGACGGAGCCTTGTCCTTTTTTATGTGCCATTTTTTCCGGGGTTAAGCGTTGATGTCGGTGATCTTCACGATCGAATGGCGCTGGCGATGGCCGTTCTTGGTGCGGCTGTGCTTGCGACGTTTCATCTTGAAGACGACGAGCTTCTTGTCCTTGCGCTCAGCGTCCACTACTTCGGCGGTGACGGATGCGTTCTCAACGGTGGGCGCGCCCACGGTCACTTTGCCGTCGTTGTTCACGAGCAACACGCGGTCAAACGTCACTTTCGCGCCATTCTCACTGCCGAGCATCTCCACTTTCAGGAGATCGCCAGCCGAGGCGCGGTACTGTTTGCCGCCGGTTTCAAATACTGCATACATAACAAAAATCCACTAAAAATTGCAAAAAGGGACGGGGAATAGACCAGAAACATCCAGCCGTGTCAATAGGTCTTTCCGGGAAATTTAGTTGGCGTTTTCTGTTTCGGTTTCGCCGTCATCAGCTTCGTCCTGCAAATATTCCTTCGGCTTGTACGCCATCGCTACTGGGATGAAGACCAATGCCGCCAGCAGCATCATGCCCGCGAAAAACACGTAATAATTGGCGCCCTTGAGCTTGCTGGTGGGCCCGGGGAATTGGCTGCCGGTGATGGCGGCATCGGTGAGCTTGCTGCCTTCGGGCACGGAAACGAACTTCCACTGGTAGGTTAGCGTGTCGCCGTTGGGGTCGAACGATTTCGCGCCACTCAGAGCGATAGCTTGTGCGGGCGGTTGCGTTTGGTTGCCATCGGCCACCATCACGGGCGGGAGATTTTCGCTGGTCACCTGGATGATTACGGAGTTGGTGGCCACAGCCTCGGCGTCGTCGCCCACTTGAACGACGAATTGCAGTTTGTATTCGCCATCCACGTCCGGGGTGAAATTCGCATTGCGCGTGTCGGCCTTGGCTAGAGAAGCATCCTTCAGTGTACTGCCCTCGGGCACATTGGCGAAGGTCCACGCGTAACGGAACGCTCCGTTGTAATCGCCTTTGCCCGCGGTGCCGTACAGGCGCACCAGTTGCCCGGCGGGTGCGGCGCGCAAATGACCGGCATCGACGGTGGGCGGATTTTTAGTTTTCGAATCCTTGGGTGCGGCCGTTTCTTCCTTGGGCGGCATCACGTGGATGGTCACGTTGGTAGTCGTGCTGGCCTTGCCGTCATCCGCTGTGAAGGCGAGCACGTACTTGCCTTCCACGTCCGGCGTGAATGAGGGCGAGGGGTTCTGAATGAAATGATTGACGCCCGCGGTGAAGAGGTTGCCGATGGAGACAGACATCAAAAAGAAACCGAGGATGAGCGACTTCATTTTCTTGGGCGCCTGCGTGTATGAAAATTCCAGTGCGGTTATGGAGATAAAAACCTCTGCCGCAGTGAGCACCACGTACGCAGCGATTTGCCAGATGATGTTCGGCAACTCGCCACCGGAAATTTGAGTCTCGATCCACGCGGGGATGAGGAAGGACGGCACGGCGACAAAAAAGCCGATGCCAATTTTTCGCAAAGGCGTGAGCGGGAATACGCGATTGAGCGCGGGATAAATCAGCCACGTGAAGATCGGGATGAAGGTCATGATCATCACCGGATTGATGGCGCCAATCTGCGAGGGCAGCCATTCGATGCCGAACAGGTTGCGATCCATCTGATCCGCCTGCAGCACCCACGCGGAGCTGGATTGATCGAACAACGCCCAGAACATCGCCACGAAAATATAAATCACGCACAGTCGCCCGATAATTTTCAGGCCGGTTTTGCTGAAGGTTTCCTTGAGGAATCCCATCCCACCCGCAGGAATGTGGATGAATTTTTCACGTCCCATCCAAAACACAATCGTCGCCAGCAACATCAACCCGCCCGGCACCCCGAAGGCCACGTGCGGTCCATAGCGATCGAGCAAAACCGGCGTCATAATTTGCGAAAGAAACGCCCCAAAGTTGATGGAGAAATAAAACCACGCGAAAATTTTCGAAAGCAGATGCCCATT
>CAZJRV010000092.1:0-10606 GCA_964548235.1 uncultured Verrucomicrobiota bacterium | reverse complement strand
TCCGTCAGGAGACGATCCTTCCACTATGGTCCGGTCGTCAGGGGGCACGGGGGGATGCTATAAACTTCTCTCAAAATTGAAAGAGTGAATCAGTAAAGTAATCCCAAAATATCCTGACATATTTAATCCCCACTGTGTCCCGCATTTGTCCCAGTTCATAAGCGTTTTGTACTGTTGATAACTGTACAGCAGTTTAGAAAACCCCTTAAAACCCCAGTAAAATCACTCATAAATTCTCCTTCGCAACGCGAAGGTCTGGAGTTCGATTCTCCATGGCTCCACCATTTTTTTGGATTCTCAATCGATCTCTTGGCAATTTACCGCACGCCTTCCACAGGGGGGAGGGGGCGGTAAGTTTTCGCGTCGGGATCGAGGATGAGTACTTTGAATTCCCAATCTTTGCCGGGGTCGATGGCCTGAATGTAGGCGGAAACGGAGACGTCTGGGATGACTTGGTCGGAGGCATCGAGCAGGACGAAATTGACCTTCACGGCGAGGTAACGGTATTGGGAAATATTTTTGACTGTGCCGGTAATGTATTGGGCACCGTTGTTTTTGTCGGTGGTGAGGCGATGATCCTTGAGGAGGAGATCGGGATCTTTGGGCTTGGAGGAGGAATCAGCTCCCGATTGCGCGGCGGCAGCGGCTTCGACAGGAGTAAGTTCTTTTCGCAAACCGAATTTCACCAGCACGGCGTGGCGGGTGCGTTCCCGCAGGCCAAAGGGTTTGCCGGTGGTGGTCCATTGCAAAATAAGCACAAGCAGTTCGCACGCAATGAGGATGCCGGCCACGAGACGGAAGATGGCGGTGCCGTCCCATCGGCTGACGGTGGGTCGGCGGTGGCCGCACTCGACGCAGACAGTTTCGTCTTCATTGAAAATGACTCCGCAGTTCACGCATGCATTGGGGTCATCCGGCTCAGCGGCGGGGATGGGTTCAATGGATTCGGATTTGGGCTGAGAGTTTTTTGGCGCGGCGCGGCCACGGGCCGGGGGCATTGCGCTGCCGCGTCCGCCGCCGCCTTTCATGGGGGGCGGGGCGGCGGTAGCTTGGGTGGCGATGGCTTGGGTGGGGATGGCTTGTGTAGCGGTGAGTTTGGGTTGGTGCAGCTCGGTGCCCTGCCCACAATGAGGGCATGCCACGATGGTGCCCTCAAAATCGGGAGGGTATTCCAGATGCTCGCCACAGGTTTGGCAGGAGCATTTGTGCATGCCGGGGGTACTCATTCGCTCGGCCATTGAAACGCGCCACAAGGAGGCGAGGCAAGGCCGAATCATCGGAAAATCTTGCCGAGCGCCCGCGCCTCCGCCACAGTGGGGCTCCCGGAGGGGTGGCTGAGTGGACGAAGGCACACGCTTGGAAAGCGTGCGTAGGTTAACCCCTACCGCGGGTTCGAATCCCGCCCCCTCCGCCATTTTCTGTGTTTCCATTTTTCACGCCGACCAGCACCTCTCTTTTCGATGTTAACAAAGTGTGAAAACCCGGTGCATACGAATTGATAACTCCGGCTTGGGTGGGGGCGATTTTGTGATAGTTTCTTTTGCGTTGAGCGGCTCTCCGGAGCCCCTCGGTCAGCCAGCTGGCCACGAAGGCGGCCATCCTTTCGGGGATGAAACCCTTCAATCCAAAAGCACACCTTCGGGGGTGCAGAGGAGGTCACTGGCAGGTGCCCTGCCAAGGGCATTGACCTTCGAGAGAAAGCCCGCAAGGGCCGGATCGAAAAGGATTGGTAGCCGCCCGGCGATTGAATTTCGGTTCGATTCAAGGGCGGCTTTTTTATTGTATGCACCATCTGATTCGTTGCCTAAACTGTCCCACATTACTACAATTGGCAGATGAATTTTCCGGCCCTTGTTTTGGTTTTTGCCCCCATCCTCTTGCTGCTAGCAATAATTACTGCATGGAAATGGTGGTACTCCCTTGGCAATCGGCGTTCACCCTCGGATGAGAAACTGTTAAGGGCACCTGGCGAATGGTTAACGGAACAGCAAGGTGAAACTGAAACCCATCTGATCCTGACGATAACCGCGATTTGTTTTTTTCCAACAATCATCCTGGCGCAAGCTGCGGAATTTAACCCCAAAGGAATTGAGATTGCTGTTTGTGCGCTGTCAATCTGTGTTGCCATTTGCTTTTTGTGGAAGTTGTTGACCAAGAGCAGCGATTATCGCCTCGGGCTCATGGGCGAACGCGCCGTGGGGGAAGAATTGAACAAGCTGATGCTCAATGGCTGCCACGTTTACCACGACTTCAAAAAAGACTCGGGAGGGAACATTGACCACGTCATCGTTGCTCCTTCCGGCGTTTACTGTGTCGAAACCAAGTGCCGCCGCAAACGCAAAGGAAAAGTCGGCCGGAAGGAACACGAGATTGTGTTCGATGGAGAACGGCTTCAATTTCCCCACGGCACCGATTCCCACGGCGTACAGCAGACATTGGGCAATTCAAGCGAACTTGCAAGATGGCTTTCCAGTGCGGTCGGCGAAAAAATTTCGGTCAAAGGCATCCTCACTTTCCCGGGCTGGTACGTCACCACGCGGAAGATGAGAGAGAATCTCCGCGTGTTGAATCCCAAACAAATCCAGACAGCCATAGCCAGCAACAAAGAAATCGTTTTGGATGCAAAGTTGACACAGCAGATTGTTCATCAACTCGAACAACGCTGCAGAAATGTGAAAATGTAATCGGCCCCTATGCCTTCTGCCTCAATTCTGCCAAACGGCATAGCCTTCGGCGCGTAGGTCTGCTGCGAGGGATTTCTCCTTGGCGACGGCGTCATCGTAGCTCATCGGATTATAGCACTCGTAAATTTCGGGCAAGAGTTGCAGCCCGTACTTTTGCGCATACCGATTGGCCTTGTAGCCGCGCTTGTGATTCTCAAATCGCACTTCCGGATCCAGTCCGGTCATGCCCACGTAAAAGCAGGACAGGAAGGGATCAAAATTAGGGTTGGCCGCGCAGAATTTTTTGTCCTTCAACACCGCCTCATCCAGTTCAATCACATAAACGCTGTGATGCTGCTTTGCCATTTTGGGTTTAAAGCGCTCCTTCTCGCGAACTATACCGCCGCGATTTTCGGGCGCAATGATTTCCGCCAATGACTTTTCTTTGACACGTCGCTTGGGGTGGCGTTTTGTTTCTGGATGAAATGCATTCGGATTGTTGCGATCAGTTTTGTTTGGGCCACGGTTGCTTGGGCGCAGCCGTTTGAGCGGTCGTTTTCCTTCGACTCCGGCTATTTCCGCGAGCGAAATTCAGATCGCGCTTGGGAACATTTTGGACGCGAGTGGGTGGATGCAAACGCCTACGCCATGGAGCAGCTCAATGCCGGCGAACGCTGGGGTTTCTCGCGCGAAGGCGAATTCATGCTCGGCACCGCGCTGGGGCTGTACACGATGAACGTGTACAAGGTCAGCCATCACGAGTTCGGCCACGGCTCGCGGCTGGAGGGATTGGGATACCGCACCAAATATCGCAGCGGCGCCACCGGCAGCACGACGCGGTCGCCGTGGCAATTTTTTGGTCGGCGCTTTCTTGATCCTTTTAATGATGCGTACGCGGTTTATAGCACAAGCGATCGCGAGTTCACTTCGCCGGTGCGGCGTTTTGTGAATGCCGATGGCACGCTGACCAATGACGGTAAAATCCTCATCACCACCGGCGGCCTCAACAACTCCATGGCGTTTGGCGGCAGCCTCGGCGACCGAATGCGCGAACGCGGCGCGGCGCATTACAGCGAGTGGCTGCCGTACACCATGGCGCGGCTGGACGCCACATTTTACGGACGAGGCAGTGGCGATCTCAGCGATCTCGAAACGTATTACGGCAACAAAGGCGTCAGCATTTCAAAGACCGATATGCGCGCGGCCAATCTTGTGGGCTTCGCGCTCAGCGCTTCCACTTGGAGTTATTTGCTCGGCGCGGCGGACTATGCCGATGGCGGCGAGCCGTGGGTGAAAAGTTTTTCGTACAATGGCTTCGCGCTGCCGGATGTGGAAAATTATCTCACCACGCGCGGCATGTCGTGGAAACTCAGCAGCGGTTATCGCTGGGACGCGAACACTTATTTTCCCTTCGCCGCCGAAGCGGTGCTCACCGGCGCCGGTCAGCAGGAAGTCACCCTCGGCGTGCGCCATCGCAACGGGTTATGGGACGATTCGTCGGTGGACGCCTCCCTGCGGCTGGGGCGCGGCATGGGCTTGGGGCTGGGCTTCACTCAACGCATTTCCGAACAATGGTCGCTCTCAGTCGGCTGGGATCATTTTAATGGACGCAATTTGCACGGCGAACGCAATGCGGTGAGTTTCGAGGATGGCGAAAACTCAGACGAAATCTGGGCGCGTTTGTCGTTTATTTTTTAATGTCCATTTTATTTTAATTCACAAATACACGCTAGCGGCGTACCGTGCGCCGATGCTCTCCAAGGTTTATGCGGCCGCGCTGCGCGGTGTCGAAGCTGTACCGGTGGAGGTGGAAGTGAGCGTGGGGCCGGGCGAACAAAAGGTCGTCGTCGTGGGTTTGCCGGATGCGGCGGTGCGCGAATCGGTGGAACGCGTTTCTGCCGCACTCACCAGCTCCGGTTTTCACCTGCCGCCCGGCAAAACCACCATCAACCTGGCCCCCGCAGATCTCCGCAAGGAAGGGCCCAGTTTTGACCTCGCCATCGGCCTCGCATGGCTGATGGCCAGCGAACAATCCAGCATCGGCGATGCGGCCGACTACGCGATCATCGGCGAGCTCGCGCTCACTGGAAAAGTGCGGCGTGTCAAAGGCGTCCTGCCCGTGGCCCTCAGCGCCCGTGCAGAAGGCCGGCGCGGCTTGCTCGTGCCGCCGGATAATGCTTCCGAGGCGGCCGTGGTTGACGAGCTGGAAGTCATCCCCGTAAAAAATCTGCGCGAGGCGGCAAGCTTCATTGCGGGAACCGGCCCCATCGCACCCACCCAAGTCGACACCCAAGCGCTGTTCGAACATCAAGCCAATGGCGAATACGACCTCGCCGAGGTTAAAGGACAGGAAACCGTCAAGCGCGCGCTGGAGATTGCCGCCGCAGGAGGGCACAATTTAATTCTCATCGGCCCACCGGGCACGGGCAAAAGCATGATCGCCAAGCGGCTCGGCACCATCCTGCCACCGCTCACGCTTAACGAAGCGCTCGAGACCACCCGCATCCACAGCGTCGCCGGATTGCTCGATGCAAACCAGGCACTCGTCACCCAGCGCCCCTTCCGCGCGCCGCATCACACTGCCAGCGATGCGGGTTTACTCGGCGGCAACATCAACCCCTCGCCCGGCGAAATTTCCCTCGCGCATCACGGCGTTTTGTTTTTGGACGAACTGCCCGAGTTCCGCCGCAGCGTTTTGGAAACCATGCGCCAACCGCTCGAGGACGGCCACGTCACCATCAGCCGCGCCGCAGGCACGATGACCTTCCCATCCGAATTCATGCTCGTCGCCGCCATGAACCCCACGCCCGACGGCAAGATGCCCGCCGAAAGCCGCAGCAGCCCGCGCGAGATCCAAAATTACCTCGGCCGCATCTCCGGCCCGCTGCTCGACCGCATTGATTTGCACGTGGAAGTGCCGCCGGTAAAATTCCGCGAAATGGACTCCCAATCCGGCGGCGAACCCAGCGCCATCATTCGCGAACGCGTGCTCGAAGCCCGCCGCTCTCAGTACCGCCGCTGGCGCGGCAAACCCAGCTGCAACGCCCGCATGCAATCGCGCGACCTCCAGCAACACTGCACCCTCGATGACCCCACGCGCAATTTACTACGCGCCGCAATGGAGGAATTAGATTTAAGCGCACGCGCCTACGATCGCATCCTAAAAGTCGCGCGCACTCTGGCCGACCTCGCCGCCACCGAATCCATCCAAACCGAACACATCTCCGAAGCCATCCAATACCGCAGCCTCGACCGGCAGATTTGGACGTAAAATGTAGGCCAGACCGGTGAGCCGGGTTGGGGCATCTGCGATGCCCTTCGGCTCAGCAAAAGCCTCGTCCTCCCTTGCGAACGTTGCTGCTCAAAACACCCGGGCCACCGGCCCGGGATACATCGACTCAGTCAATGGTCGGCCTTGTAATTTCAATTAACACATTTGGCAGGGCAGCGGTACACTGTCCGCATCATGAAGATCACAAACGTACTCGGAACATTGGCACTCGCAGCCGGGCTGTCGGGCTGCGCATTTCTAAACCAATCGCAATCTTACTCGCCGGCGGAGGGGGATTTGGTGTTTCAGGCACTTTCGTTGGAGGTGGATTTGGTGGTAGCGATCGAGGGGGTGACGGAATCGAATTACTCGCACGTGGGCGTGCTGCACAAGCGCGACGGGGCGTGGACGGTCATCGAGGCCACGGGGGCGGGGGTGATTTATACGCCGTTTGAAAAGTGGAAATCGGTGAGCCGCGATGGGCGCTGGGCGGCGTTCCGGGTGAAGGCGGCGCATCGGGATCAACTGCCGGAATTTTTGGCAAACCTGCATCCGCACGCGGGGAAGCCTTACGATTTCAAATACGAGTTGGGGAAGGAGAACCTGTATTGTTCGGAATTGGTTTTTCACGCTTGGAAAAAAACGACGGGGCAAAAAATGGGCAAGCTCACGGCGCTGGGCGACTTGAACTGGAAACCGTTTTTGGCGACCATCGAAAAATACAACGGTGGACCAATGCCGCCGGATCGGAAAATTATCAGCCCGATTGAGCTTTCGCGGGCGGCTCAACTGGAGCAGGTTTACAATCACGGACTGGACAAATGAGCGAACCATCTGAACAACACGCAGGACGGGCGATCGTCACTTTCGCGCGCGGTTGGCAAACGCTGGTTGCCGTGCGCAGCCTCGGACGGCGCGGGGTGGAGGTGGTGGCGGGGGATCGTTACTCGATGACGCCGGGGTCGCTGTCGAAATACTGCACGGCTAAATTCAAGTATCCCGATCCGGACAAGGATCCCGAAGGCTTTCTCGATGCGCTAGAGGCGGTGGTGATCGAGCACAAGCCGGAGGACGACCGGCCGTATGTGTTGCTGCCGATTCACAAGGAGAGTTATCTGATCGCCGAACATCGCGAGCGGTTCGAGCCGCACATTTCGCTGGCGCTGCCGGGCATCGATGAAATCATGCAGGTGCACAACAAGGGCACCATCGCGGCGTACGCGCAGGAGCAGGGCTTGCCGATGCCAGCCACTTGGATTCCGGAAACCGTGGAGGACCTCCACGCGCAACTCGGCGAGATGGCGGTGCCGGCGTTTGTGAAAATTCGCGAGTCGTCCTCCGGCGTGGGCATCGACAAAGTGAACACGCGCGAGCAACTGGAAAAAACTTTCCTGCAATTCGTGAATCAATTCAACTTGGCGCCGGGCGATTTGCCGATCATTCAGGCACTCGTGCCCGGCGATGATTACTGCGTCACCACGCTCTTCAATCGCGGCCAGCTCGAGGCGTGCATGACCTACCGCAACCTCCGCACCTTTCCCGCCAAGACCGGCCCGGGCGCGATGCGCGAAACGGTGGAAGCGCCAGCGATGGAAAAAATCGTTGGCGATGTACTCGGCCCGCTCGACTGGCACGGGGTGGCCGAGCTGGATTTCCGATGGGACGGCCAGCCCGATTCCGCGCCGCATCTCATCGAGGTGAACCCGCGCTTTTGGGGCGGACTCATCCAAGCCGTTGAGTCCGGCTGGGATTATCCGTGGCTCACCTATCAACTCGCCGCCACCGGCACAGTCGACCTCGATGCCGAGCGCCGCACCGACGTGAAAACCGAAATCCCCATCCTCGCCTTCCTCGCCACGCTCAACGAACTTTCCCACAGCGAAGCCGGCCAAGCCGCGCTGAAGTCCGGCTGGGAAAACGCCAAGCACGAATTTCGCGACGGCTCCAAACGCGCCGGCCTCAAGGCGTTGTTGCGCGGATTAAAAACCGGCCTCGACCCCAAGGCGCGCCTCGCCGAAGCCAAGCGCGTGCTCGGCGATCATAAACACAACGTGTACGACATTTTTTCCAAGGAAGACCCCGGCCCCGCGCTCGGCATCTTTTTCCCGCTCGCGGTTTTTTTGAAACACGGCAAGGTCAACCTCGACCTCATCACCGGCGAAGGCACGCCCAGCGCGGATGACGAAGACTCCAAAAAAGACTGACCCTAAAATTTCCGCCCCAAAGTCCCGGCGCTGGCCGCGGCGGGTGGCCATTGGCGCAGGGCTGTTGGTGCTTGCGTACCTCAGTTATCGCATTGTGTTTCCCTTCGCGCTCGATCAATGGGCCGACAGCCGATTGCCCGCCGACGCGCCGAACATCGCATTTTCCCCCAACGACACGTGGCTTCGCGAGCTGGGCATCAACGAGGCCTACAAAATTTCCATCACCCGCGCCGGTGGCCGGTTGGTGCCATTTCATCCCGAACAAGTTGGCGCGAATCCGGCGCGCATTGAGGCGTGGCTGGAGAAAAATAAAATTGCCGGCATCATTCTCGGCGGCGGCGGCGATGTGGATCCGCGATTGTACGGCGGCAATCCCGCTGAAGGCACGGAGGTGAATCGCCAACGCGATAATTTTGAAATCGCCCTCATCCGCGTCGCCGTGAAAAAGCGGCTGCCCATTTTGGGAATCTGTCGCGGCTGCCAAATCCTGAACGTCGCCCGCGGCGGCACGCTGCGCAATCTTGACGACAACAAAACACTGGCCGCACTGCACTTCAATTCCGATGGCCACCCCGTGACTCTCGCCAAAGGCAGTCGCTTGGCGAACATCGCCGAAGCCCAACGCCTCGCCAACGTCGGCAGCTATCACCGGCAAGCGGTTCTGAAATTGGGCCGCAACCTCCGCATCACCGCAACTGGCCCGGGCGGAGTCATTGAAGCTATTGAAAGCAATGCCCCGGACGATCCGTGGCTGGTCGCCGTGCAATGGCATCCGGAATTGGCCGTAGGCAATGAACAACAGCAACAGTTGCTGCGTGCGTTCGTGCTCGAAGCGAAGCGGTGACGGGCTACAACACCACTTCGCTGCATTCAATTCCGTGCGCTTCGGCGACCGCGGGGCAGGTGACTTGGCCGTTCATCACGTTGATGCCGCCGCGCAATTCGGGCTTGGCGGCGACGGCTTCGGCAAGGCTGCGGTTGGCGATGAGATCCACGTAGGGGAAAGTGACGTTGGCGAGCGCTTGGGTGGCGGTGCGGGCGTATGCGCCGGGCATGTTGGCGACGCAATAATGGATGACGCCTTCCTCGGTGTAAACCGGATCGTTGTGGGTGGTGGGGCGGCTGGTCTCGGCGCACCCGCCTTGATCGATGGCGATATCCACCACCACACTGCCCGGGCGCATGGCGCGGAGCATTTCGCGCGTGATGAGCTTGGGGGCTTTCGCGCCCGGGACGAGCACGGCACCGATGAGGAGATCCACGCTCGGGAGCAATTCCATCAGATGCGCGCGGTCGGAGTAAAGCGTGTGGGCGGTGTGCAACGTGATGTCGAGGAACCGCATACGCTCGACGTCCACCTCAAGGATGGTGACGTCCGCGCCAAGACCGGTGGCCATTCGGGCGGCATTGACGCCGCTGACGCCGCCGCCGAGCACCACCACTTTGCCCGGCAACACCCCCGGTACGCCACCGAGCAAAGTGCCACTGCCGGTAAAATGTTTGGCGAGATAATAGCCGCCGACGATGACGGACATGCGCCCGGCAATTTCGCTCATCGGCTCGAGCAACGGAAGGCGGCCGTTAACCTCAATCGTTTCATAAGCAATGGCCGTGCATTTGCTGGCAACGAGTGCCTGCGTCAACTCCGGCACGGGGGCGAGGTGAAGATAAGTGAACAGGATTTGGCCTTCGCGCAGCAGCGGGGTTTCTTCCGGCTGCGGTTCTTTTACTTTCACGATGAGGTCAGCCTCGGCGAAGACCGCCTCGTGCGTGTCGAGCAACTCCGCACCAGCCTGGGCGTAATCGGAATCGGGATAGCCGCTGCCCGCTCCCGCGCCGGTTTCCACCAGCACGCGATGGCCGCGCTGGGTGAGCTGATACGCAGCGGAAGGCAACAGGCCGACGCGGTGCTCGTCGGCCTTCACTTCGCGAGGGACGCCAATAATCATAGGCGGAAGCTAAAGGGAAAACGCGGCATGTCCAATGACCAATGTGTCTTACACCGATTCTTTTGAATCAGTTGCTTCATGCGCAGTCACGGCTTGTTTGCCGTGCGCGGCGCATTCGGCTTCCACCTCGGCGCAGAGTTGGCTTTGGGAAAACCATCGCGTCAGCCACAAACAGCCCAGCGCCAGCGCGATGCCGGCCACCAAGTCGATGCCGTAATGGTAGCGCAAAAACACCGTGGAAATCCACAGACCCACCACCGGCGCGAGCACCCACCAGAAATGGTTGCGCCGATGTTCCCAATCGAAGAGCAACAGAAACAGCGACGCTGCCATGTGTATGCTGGGGAAAACATCCACGCCATTGGTGCGCTGGGCGATGATGCTGCCACCCACGTTGGTGAGCCAGCCGCCGGTGCGCGCGCCCATTTCCTCCACCGGACCCGCCGCCGGCAGCAGCATATAGCCCACATAGCCCAGCGCGTACAACGTGCAAAAGCCCACGAGACACGCGCGGAATTT
>CAZJRV010000091.1:0-10835 GCA_964548235.1 uncultured Verrucomicrobiota bacterium | reverse complement strand
ATTCCGGTTTTTGCGGCGAATTTCACCAAACAAGACCGCGCGTGGTGGGCGTTCCTGCCGGTGCACCAACCAGCGGTGCCGAAGGCGGGCAAAGGCTGGGCGAAAAATGACATCGACCCTTTCATTGCCCGCAAGCTTGCCGCGCAAAAACTCACTCCCGCCAAGGCCGCCGATGCGCGCACGCTCATTCGGCGCGTGACCTTCGGCCTCACTGGCATGCCGCCAACCCCAGTGGAGGTGGATGCTTTTCTCAAATCATCAATCACAAATCCCGATTCCGCATTTGAAAATCTCGTTGATCGACTTCTGGCCAGTCCACGGTTTGGCGAACGGCAGGCGCAATTCTGGCTGGATCTCGTGCGCTACGCGGATTCCGACGGCTACAACGCCGACCATCCTAGGCCGGAAGCATGGCATTATCGCGATTACGTCATCGCTTCGTTCAATTCCAACAAACCGTACGACCGGTTTGTGCGCGAACAAATCGCTGGCGATGAAATTGACCCAGGCAATCGCGAGGCGCTCACGGCCACGATGTATTTGCGCCATTGGATTTACGAGTACAACCAGCGCGATGTGGAGACACAATGGAGCGACATTCTTAACGACATCACCGACGTGACCGGCGATGTGTTTCTCGCCATGGGCATGCAGTGCGCCCGCTGCCACGACCATAAGTTTGATTCCATTTTGCAAAAGGATTATTTTCGATTACGCGCATTCTTTGCGCCATTACAACCACGCGAGGCCATGCCGGTAGGAAGCTTGGCCGCGCGCAATAAGTTTGCCGCGCAACAGCGCAAATGGGAGGAGGCGACCCGATTGATTCGTCAAAAACTGCGCGCGATCGAACAGCCGATTTTGTTAACCAACAGCACGAAGGAGGGTTTCATCAAATTCAATGACGATATCAAGGCGATGATTCGCAAGCTCCCGAATGACCGAACGGGATACGAGCATCAAATTGCGGAATTGTCGCTGCGGCAGATTGGCCTGCACCCGGAGAAACTGCCGAAGCTGCTCAAGGGTGAGCAAAAGGCGGAATGGGAAAAGTTGCGCGCCGAGCTGGCCAAGCACGATGCGCTCAAGCCCAAGCCGTTGCCGACGATGGCGTTCGTGGCCAGCGACGTGGGGCCGGTCGCGCCGCCCACGCGCATCCCCAAGAAATCCAATGCGGGAATCATCGCGCCAGGATTTCTCTCCATTCTAAATCCCGCTCCGGCACGCATCACGCCGCCGCCGGCCGTGCTGCAATCCACCGGGCGCCGCACGGCGTTGGCCAACTGGATTGTATCGCCAAAAAATCCGCTGACCGCCCGCGTGATGGTAAATCGACTTTGGCAACAACACTTCGGTCAAGGCCTCGCGGCCAACGCCAGCGATTTCGGCCATCTCGGCGAGAAGCCAACTCACCCGGAACTGCTCGACTGGCTGGCGACACGATTGGTGAAGGACGGTTGGAGCCTGAAAAAAATGCACCGGCTGATAGTCACCAGCGCGACGTATCGAATGAGGAGTGAAATCCGAAACCCTAAATCCGAAACCCTAAATCCGCATTTAGTGGATCCGGAAAATCGATTGCTTTGGCATTATCCAATTCGCCGAATGGATGCGGGACAGATTCACGACGCAGCGCTGGCGGTTTCGGGTGAGCTGGACGAAAAGGCCGGCGGAGCGGGAGTGGATTTGGCCAAGGAACCGCGGCGCGCGGTGTACGGCACGGTGCTTCGCAACAAGCCGGGGGAGATGATGAACGCCTTCGATTCGCCCGACGCCATTTCCCACACGCCATCGCGCAACGTGACCACCACGGCTACGCAGTCGCTGCTGATGCTCAACGGCGAGTGGATGCTGGCGCGAGCAGCTGCCTTTGCATGCCGACTTGAATGCGCGGAAACATCCGATGCTGCCCGCGTGAAGCTGGCGTATCAACTGACCTTCGGCCGCGCGCCCACCGCGGGAGAGTTGGAGGCGGCAATAAATTTTATTCGCGAATCCAAACTGGAAAACTTTTGCCACGTGCTGCTCAACGCGAATGAATTTGTCTATCTGGACTGAACCATGATGGGCGCGATGTTTAGGGTTCATTATCCTGCGCATCGTGGGTTTTCGTGATAAATTAGCGAATGAAATTTTACGAACAACAAGGTCTGCAAGTGCCGCATGATGTGCCGGTGGCGTCGCGGCGGGATTTTCTGTTACGCGGCGGCGCAGGCTTTGGCGCGTTGGCGTTGAGTGGGTTGCTGGAGGCAAGCCCGCTGAAAAACTCGGCCAATCCGTTGGTAGCCAAGCAGCCGCATTTTGCGCCCACGGCGAAGAGCTGCATTTTTCTGTTCATGGAAGGCGGGCCGAGCCATCTCGATTTGTTTGACCCCAAACCGCTGGTGAAAAAACTGGCGGGGCAAAGTTTGCCGCCGAGTTTCAAGCGGCCCATCACGGCGATGGGCGAGACGGAATCGCCCATCCTCCACCTGCCGCGCAAATGGAAACAGCATGGCCAAAGCGGGCTGTGGGTGAGCGATTGGCTGCCGCGCATCGCCAAGTGCATGGACGATATCGCGGTGATTCGCTCGTGCTGGACCAACGGTATCAACCACAGCGGCGGCGTTTGCCAAATGAACACCGGCCAGCCACTGGCCGGTCGGCCGAGCCTCGGCGCGTGGGTGAGCTACGGGCTCGGCAGCGAAAATGAAAATCTGCCGTCCTTCGTGGTGATGACCGACACGCCCGCCGCCCCCGCCAACGGGCCGCGCAACTGGAGCGCGGGATTTATGCCGGCGATGTACCAGGGCGTGCGGCTCAATCCCGGCACGGAACCCATCCGCAATCTCAATCTCCCCGAGGGCACTTCGCCTGAACAGTATCGCAAACAATTGGAATTTCTCCGCCGCCTCAACGAGCAACACCTCAAGTCGCGCGAGCACCAAACCGAGCTCGAGGCCCGTATCCGCGCCTACGAGCTGGCCTACCGCATGCAAGCCTCAGCGCCCAAGGCGGTGGACCTCAGCCACGAAACCGAATCCATCAAAAAAATGTACGGCTTCGGCAACAAAGACACCGAGCCTTTTGGCCGCAACTGTTTGATGGCGCGGCGCTTGGTGGAACGCGGCGTGCGGTTCGTGCAGCTGTATCACGGCACCAAAAGCAAATGGGATTCGCACAGCAAGATGGAAATCAACCACGGCCGCCAATGCCGCCAAAGCGACCAGCCGGTGGCCGCATTGCTCAAGGACCTCAAGTCACGCGGACTGCTCGACGAAACCCTCGTCGTCTGGGGCGGCGAATTCGGCCGCACCCCCATGAGCGAAAAAGGCGACGGCCGCGACCACAACCCCACCGGCTTCACCATGTGGATGGCCGGCGGCGGCGTGCGCGGCGGCCAAGTCATCGGCGCCACCGACGACCTCGGCCTCTACGCCGTGCAGGACCGCCTGCACGTCCACGACCTCCACGCCACCATCCTCCACCTCATGGGCATCGGCAACCTCGACCTCATCTACCGCTACAAAGGCCGCCCCGAAACTCCCACCATCAACGAAGGCGAAGCCTACACAAAAATCACGGGCCGAAATTAATCCCTTGCCTTTTTTCCTCCGAACCGCCACTTTTCGGGCACGCATAACGGTTCCGCATTCTGCGGCAGTGCCGTGTATGCCAAACAAAAAATAACAGTAAAATGGGTAATAAAGTGTTTGTAGGAGGCATCCCTTGGGCGGCCTCGGATCAAGATCTTCGGGATCTTTTCAGCGAAACAGGTGAAGTCACGGATGCCGTGATTCTTCAGGATCGGGAGACCGGCAAGTCAAGAGGGTTTGGGTTTGTAACCTACGCCTCGGATGACGACGCCCAATCCTCCATCGAAAAGTTCAACGGCCACGAATTCATGGGCCGCGAACTCACCGTAAACGAAGCACGCCCGCGTGAAGAACGCAGCGGCGGTGGCGGTGGCGGCTACGGCGGCGGCGGCGGTGGCCGCGGCGGCTACGGTGGTGGCGGCGGCGGACGCGGCGGCGGTGGCCGACGCGACGGCGGCAACAATAAGCGCGCCCGACGCGACTTTGAAGGCGGCGGCGGCGGTTGGTAAACCCAATCGCCAAGGCCAGTTAGCCAAACGCTAGCTTTCCTTTTTCAACATGCGCAACCTGCCCTGGGCGGGTTGCGCATTTTTATTGAGGCTGTCCATTAGCGAGGGAATATTCTCCGGCTCGGATTCAACTTTTGTTTCATCCGTTGAGAGCGCCGACTTGAGCGCGCCTTCCACCAATTGCGCACAATGAATTTTCATTGGCGGCAACGCGCCGAGATCGCCGGTCAATTCATCGTGCCGCAATGCCAATGCCTCCTCGGCCGTTTTGCCGCGAACCAACTCCGTGGCCATGCTCGCCACCGCGATAGCCGTCTCGCAGCCAAAGGACTGGAAGCTCGCCTGATCAATCACTTTGCGGCCGTGATCTTCCTTGAACTTCACCCACAGCTTCAGCATCTCGCCGCAATCGGAATTGCCCACCGTGCCCATCCGATCGGCATCGGCAAGTTCGCCCATATTTTTCGGGTTCGCGATGGCGTCCTTGATTTTTTGCTCGAGCGATTCGTCCATTTTGATTTTAAATTTTATGAAAATTCGTAACGCGGCACCGAGTCATCCACCTCCAAACTCCACGCATCAATGCCGCCACGCAGGCACCGCACATTCTTTAAGCCGTGCCCCAAATAATAAGCCGCCGCATCCAACCCCTGCTGGCCTTGATGATCGATGATCACAAACGGCGTTTCCGGATCCCATTTGCCCATGATTTCCTGCATCAAATCCCGCGTCATATGCGTGGCGCCCTCAATGCGCGCTGCGTCAAATTCCTCCGCCGAGCGCACATCCAGCAATTTCAAATCCGGCGAAGCCGCCAGTTCCTCCTTCAACGCCTTCGGCTCCACCAATATTTTCTGATCCGCCGCGTGGCTCGACTGAATTTCCGCCAACACCTCGGCGACATCGAGATCATCATTCCGCTCGCAAACGCCCCCGAGCGTTTCGTCCATCTTAAACCCGCAACTCGAACAGCCGCCGATGTGATACTTCCGAAACAACGCGCGGCGCGCCCCGGGAAAAACCGTCAGCACCGCCTCCATCGAGGAATCGGCGGAAATATCTGTGGTTGTGCTCATAAATCTTCAGGTTTTAATCCTGTCTTCTTGGCGATACGAGCCAGCATTCGTGGGCCTATTTCTTCTCCATCGTGAAAAGCGAAAATGTAATTTGACCAGCCATCGCGCTGTAGCACTTTATGCGAGGTGCCGCCCTGTCGCTTCAAGGACCAGCCGATGCGCAACAGCGCAGCCAATACGCGCTTCGCTTTCTTGGAGCCCCAACGACTCATGCCGTTTCGGCGAACACCTCGGTCATTGCGGGCACATCCTCACCGTGCTCCAACCGATCCGCCAGAACCCGCAGTGCCAGCGCCTTGGTTTTTGCCAATGCCTCATCACGCGAATTGCCATAAGCCATCACGCCCGGCAAATCGGTAATCTCACCAATCCATCGACCGTCCTCCTCGCGTTCAATTTCCACGTTGTAATTCATGCGGTCATCCTGCCTGATCTGCTGCTTTATTTCAACAACTTCACAACCCGTTGCAGCACTTCAATGCAGCGATCCACTTCGCTTCGATTGTTGTAAAAATAAAAACTCAGCCGCGCCGTGGCGGGGACGCCGAGCTTTTCGTGCAACGGCTGCGTGCAGTGGTGGCCTACGCGAATGGCCACGCCTTGTTGGTCGGCCAGGGTGGCGAGGTCCAACGCGTGTACGTGTTCCAAAACAAAACTCACCAAACCACCGGACTCTGCTGCGGGGCCAAAAATACGTATGCCCTCAAATTCGCTCAACTGTTTTTTTGCATAGTTAGCCAGCTCGGCATCGTGTGCATGGATGGCTTCGCGCCCAATTGCATCAATGTAGTCCAGCGCAGTATGCAAGCCGACGGCACCGGCAACGTTGGGGGTGCCCGCTTCGAATTTGTGCGGCGGCACGTTGAATTCAGATTTGCGAAATTCAACTTTAGAAATCATTTCGCCGCCGCCTTGATATGGCGGCATCGATTCCTGCAATTCACGACGGGCGAAGAGCGCGCCAATGCCGGTGGGGCCGCACATTTTGTGGCCGGAAAGAGCGAGAAAATCGCAATCAAGCGCCTGCACGTCCAGCGGCAAATGCCCGGCACTTTGGGCGGCATCCACAAGCGTCACCGCACCAACGGATTTCGCTTTGGTGCAAATTTCAGCAACAGGAGTGATGGTGCCGAGCGCATTGGAAATGTGCGTGAGCGAAATCAGTTTTGCGCCATCGAGCAACGCATCGAGGTTCCTTAGATCAAGCGTGCCTTTGTCGCCGGTGACGGGGATGAAGCGCAATTGTGCGCCGGTGCGTTCGGCGAGCAGTTGCCACGGGACGAGGTTGCTGTGGTGCTCGAGTTCGGTGAGCAGAATCACATCGCCCGCGCCGAGGTTGGCCGCGCCAAAAGTGGCGGCGACGAGGTTGATTCCATCGGTGGTGCCGCGTGTGAATATAATGTCCTCGCGGGCGGGCGCGTTGATGAACTGCGCCACGCGGTCGCGCGCGCCTTCGTAAGCGGCGGTGGCGCGATTGCTCAGCTCGTGGATGCCACGATGCACGTTTGCGTTGTCGTGCTCGTAATAATTCTGAATCGCGTCGAGCACCGCGAGCGGCTTTTGGGTGGTGGCGGCGTTGTCAAAATAGATCAGCGGATGGCCGTTGATTTCCTGCGCGAGCGCGGGGAAATCGTCTCGGATACTTTCGGGAATCGCACTCATGCGACCTCCACTTTGATTTGGCCGTCCTCAATCTGCACGGGATAAACCGCCACACCGCAAGTCGCGGGGGCGTGAAGGTGTTTACCGGTGGCCAGTTCAAATTCCGCGTAATGCCACGGGCAGCCGATATTTCCGTTTTCCAAATAACCCTCGGCGAGCGACGCGCCCGCGTGCGGACAAGTGTCGTCGATGGCGTGGAATGTTCCCGCCACGTTGAAAATCGCAATGCGTTTTTCGCCAACATCAAACGCTTTGCCCTTACCCTCGGCGATGTCGTCCACGCTGGCAATGGCGGCGGCTGTGCCCATTACATCATCCCCAGCTCCAGCCGCGCGGCTTCGGTCATCATCTCGCGCGTCCATTGCGGTTCCCAAACCAAATCCACGTCCACCTCATCAACGGTTTCAACACAAAGAATTTTATTTTCCACATCGGCCTGGATGGTCGGACCCATTCCGCAACCGGGGGCGGTGAGCGTCATTTTCACACTCGCTTTGTGGCTGCCTTCTTTCATCTCCTCGAGGTGGCAATCGTAAATCAACCCGAGGTCGACGATGTTCACGGGGATCTCCGGATCGTAGCAGGTTTTCATTTGCTCCCAAACTTGCTTCTCCAAATCCTCGGCCGACTCAGCTTTGCCGGCTTGCTCGGCGGGCGTAAGCTGCACTTCCTGCCCGATAGCATCGGCGTCCTTGCCGTCAATGCGAAACATATTGCCGTGCACCACCACGGTATACGTACCGCCGAGCGATTGTGTGAGCGTGGCAGTCTCGCCCTTTTGCAGCGTCACGCGTGTGCCCGAAGGCACCACCGATGCTTCCACATCGCGTTCAACCGCCACTTGTTCGCCGGCGGTCATCATTCTATGCCCTCCGCTTCGATGGCTTGGGCGAGCTCGCGGATGCGCTGCACCATCGCAAATAATCCATTCTTGCGCGTGGGGCTGAGGTGCGCGGCAAGCTGCAAACGCTCAAGTTGCAACTGCCCATTGGTATCCAAAATTTCCTGCGCAGTTTTGCCGGAGTAAATGGTGAGCAACACCGCGATGAGGCCTTTTACAATAAACGCATCGCTGTCGGCCACGATAGTGGTGCTACCGTCCGCTTCCGGCTGCAGCTTCATCCACACCTGCGCCTGGCATCCGTGCACGCGATTCGCATCGCACCTTTCTGCCTCATCCATCGGCGGCAACTCCTTGCCGAGATCGATAAGATAACCAAAGCGCGATTCCCAATCGCCGAGCAACTCAAAGTTGTCGGCCAATTCATCAATGCTGTTCACTGCAACACTCATTCGTCTTCCGAATCTTCCAGGCGATCCCACACCAACCGGTCGAGTTCCTCGCGCGCCGTAACGCAACCTATGCGCTCAATGATTTCGCTGGCGAATGCGTGCATAATCATGCGGCGCGCTCCTTCCTCATCGAGCCCGCGTGTGCGCAGATAAAAAATCTGCTCGGCATTCATTTGGCCAATCGTCGCGCCATGGGTGCACTTCACGTCATCCGCATAAATTTCCAGTTGTGGCTTGGTGTTTACCGTCGCGTAATCGGAGAGTAAAAGATTTTTGTTCGTCTGCTTCGCATCCGTCTTGTCCGCGCCCTTGTGAACGTGAATGCGCCCGTGGAACACCGCGCGCGCGTGGTCATCAAGAATGCCATTAAAATATTCGTGGCTGTCACAATGCGGTTGGAGGTGATCCACCACCATATGATGGTCGATCAACTGTTTGCCGCGCGGCAGGTACAAGCCATTCAGCACGGCCTCAATGCCGGTGCCATCAAGCCGCGCGCGGATGTTGTTGCGCGCAATGCGTCCGCCGAGCGCAATGGAGTGATGCGCCACGCGACAGTCGCGCCCCATCACCGCATGCAAACCGGCCACGTGAAACGCATCCGTGCTTTCATCCTGAAACTTCACGTGCTCCAACCGCGCATTGTCGCCAGTGAAAAGTTCTGTAACCGCGTTGTTAAAATAAGCGGCATCCGCACCCGTCCAACTTTCGAGAATGGTCGCCTTGCTGTTTGCGCCGAGGGTGATTTGATTGCGAATATTCGCCGTCGCGCCATCGCTGCCGGTGCTGAGAAAATAAACGCGAATGGGCGTTTCAAAACAAACGCCATCCGCCACGCGCACGCGCACCCCATCGGTAAAACTCGCGGCATTCAATGCTCCAAATGCCCCTTCAGTTTCGCACGGTTCACAAGCGGCCGATGCAAGATTGCCAATCTCAACGCCCTGCGGCAGTTCACTCACGCTGGAAAGTTCATCGGAGAAATAGCCATTCACGAACACCAATTGTGGGCCGTCAATTCCTGCAAAAATACGGCTATCCAAATTCGCCGTCGCATCGGCTGTCGCTGCGGTGAATTCCAATTCCGCAATCGGCGCGACGCTGGTGAAACGCCAATCCTCATCGCGCGTGGTGGGAAAGCCCAGATCGGCAAAACGCGCGCCGCCCTCGCCCTTCACCGGCAAGGCGGAGAGCAACCGATCCACGGCGTTATTGGCAGGGGCAACCATTAGGCGGTTTGGAGTTCTCCGTTGGTGATCCAGTCGTAGCCCTTTTCCTCAAGCTCATGCGCCAATTCCTTGCCGCCGGATTTCACGATGCGGCCATCGTACAACACGTGCACAAAATCGGGCACGATGTAGTCGAGCAGACGCTGGTAGTGGGTGATGACCAGTTGCGCGTTGTCCGCGCGCTTGAGTTGGTTCACGCCATTGGCGACGACCTTGAGCGCGTCGATGTCGAGGCCGGAATCCGTTTCGTCCATCACGGCCATCGTCGGGTTGAGCAGGGCCATTTGCAAAATCTCCGCGCGCTTCTTTTCGCCGCCGGAAAAGCCTTCGTTCACCGAGCGCTTGAGCAGCGATTCATCCAGTTGCAGAAGCTGAATTTTCTCGCGCATCAGCTTGAGGAAATCCACCGCGTTGAGTTCCGCCTCGCCGTGATGCTCGCGCACGGCATTCACCGCCGCGCGCAAAAAATAAGTCGTGTTCACGCCGGGAATTTCCATGGGATACTGAAAAGCCAGAAACAATCCCTCGCGAACACGCTCCTCGGGCGCAAGCTCGAGCAAATCCTGCCCGTTGTACGTCACTGAGCCTTCGCCCACATCAAACGCCTCGCGCCCCGCCAACACCTGCGCCAGCGTGCTCTTGCCGCTGCCGTTCGGCCCCATGATCGCGTGCACCTCGCCGGCGTTAATGGATAGGTCAACTCCCTTAAGAATTTCCCTGCCCTCAACCCCGGCCTTTAGATTTTTAATTTCTAACATTGTAAATTTTTATCCCACGCTGCCTTCAAGGCTCACGTCCATTAACGCTTGGGCTTCCATTGCGAATTCCATTGGGAGTTCGCGAAAGACTTCTTTGCAAAATCCGTTGACGATCATATTCACCGCGTCCTGCGTCTCGATGCCGCGAGCATTGCAGTAAAAAATTTGATCCTCGCCAATTTTTGAAGTGGTGGCCTCGTGTTCGACTTGGGCGGATGGATTTTTTACTTCAATGTACGGGAACGTATGCGCACCGCAGCGGCTGCCGATGAGCAGCGAATCACACTGTGTGTAGTTGCGCGCGTTCGCGGCATTCTTGCCCATTTGCACGAGCCCGCGATAGCTGTTCTGGCCTTTGCCGGCAGAGATGCCTTTGCTGATGACGGTGCTGCGGGTGTTCTTGCCGAGATGAATCATCTTCGTGCCGGTGTCCGCCTGTTGCGCGAGGTTGGCGAGGGCCACGGAATAAAATTCACCCACCGAATCGGCGCCACGCAAAATCACGCTGGGATATTTCCACGTGATCGCCGAACTGGTTTCCACTTGCGTCCAACAAATCTTCGAGCGTGCGCCTTTGCAGATGCCGCGTTTGGTCACAAAATTGTAAATGCCGCCGTTGCCGTCTTCATCGCCGGGGTACCAGTTTTGCACGGTGGAATATTTGATCTCCGCATCGCCGAGCGCCACCAATTCGACCACCGCCGCGTGCAGTTGATTCTCATCGCGCATCGGC
>CAZJRV010000090.1:0-10931 GCA_964548235.1 uncultured Verrucomicrobiota bacterium | reverse complement strand
GCTGGCGGAGAACCCAAATATTCTCAAGCCCAAGCTCAACAACACCGGCCCGTTTCGTTATTGGATTCACGAAAGTTTTCAGGACAACAAACCGATGGACCGCTTCGTCACCGAGTTGGTGATGATGGAGGGCAGCAGTTTCTATGGCGGCCCGGCCGGTTTCGGTGTGGCCACGCAAAACGACGTGCCGATGGCCGCCAAGGCGCAGGTGCTCGGGCAGGCATTCCTGGGCATGCAAATGAAATGCGCCCGCTGCCATGACGCGCCGTTTCACAAGTTTAACCAAAGGGATCTTTTCAATATCGCCGCGATGTTGCAACGTGCGCCATTGGCCGTGCCAAAGACGAGCACCGTGCCCTTGGTGGAAGGCAGCCGCAAACCGCGCGTGGAAATCACGCTCAAGCCCGGCACCCGAGTGGAGGCCGCATGGCCGTTCAAATCCGCTGAACTAAGCCACCCCATTCAGTCCGACACCCGTGCACAGTTGGCGGCATTCATCACAGGCAATCAAGGGGACCGGTTTGCCAAAGTCTTCGTTAATCGCATTTGGCAGCGTTACCTCGGATGGGGCATCGTGGAGCCAGCAGATGATTGGGAGAAAGCGGAACCTTCCCACAAAAACTTGCTCAAGTGGCTGGCGCGCGAATTCATCATCACTGGCTATGACACGCAGCACATCGCGCGGCTCATCATGAATTCGCATACGTACCAAAGGCAGATTGATGCGGGGTTTGTAACAGCAGGCGAGCCGGTCACGCGACTTTTCGCCGGGCCAGCACGAAGGCGTATGACCGCCGAGCAACTCATCGATTCCTTATACGCAGTGGCGGGGAAAAAAATGGGCACGGAGATGCTCACACTGGATGTCAATGGCCGTGGAGCCATCGATGTTTTTCTCAATCTTGGCCATCCTCAACGTGCTTGGGAATTCGCCTCGCTTTCCAATGAACGCGACCGCCCCTCGCTGGCCCTGCCCAAGGCCCAGAGCGTGGTGGATGTGTTAACCACATTTGCCTGGCGCGATGCCCGGCAGGATGCCCTCACCGTGCGTGACCACGAGCCAAACGCACTGCAACCCGCCGTTTTGGCTAACAGCATTGTGGGACGCCGCATCACGCAACTTTCCGATGACAGCGCATTCACTGGGCTGGCTCTCCAATCCATCGACACCCGCGCAATGTTGGAACAGGTTTACCTGCGAATTTTATCGCGTCCGCCCACTTCGGAAGAACACGCGCTGATGAATGACCATATTTGCCAAGTGTTTGCCTTCCGGGTCTTGAAAGGGGCGAAGGCTTACGAAGGCCGTGACCAGGTTTTGGATGTCTCGTGGAACAATCATCTTTCGCCTGAATCAAATCGCATCAAGGTGGAGCTCGAGCAATTGGCGCGCAAGGGGGATCCGCCGACCAAACGCCTGCGTGCCGATTGGCGCGAACAAATGGAAGATGTGATTTACGCGCTTATCAATTCACCCGAATTTATTTTTGTGCCATGATGAAAAAAATGAACCGCAGAAGGTTTTTGGCGGCAGCTGCAAGCGGTGCAGCGATGTTGCCTTCTGCCCTGGCCGCTTCAAAAAAATTTCCAAAGGGCAAGGCCGAGCATTGCATTTTCATCTGGCTCGGCGGCGGCGCGTGCCACGTGGATACGTGGGATCCCAAACAAAAGGGGGATGCCAAGCTCAAGAAAGCCGGTTCATATTATGACGCCATCGATACAACCGTCCCCGGCGTGCAGGTCTGCGAGCACCTCAAGCAGTGCGCAGGTTTAATGGAGCATTTCTCGCTGCTGCGCACGGTCAATCACAATGTCATTGATGAACACGCCGCCGCGACCAATCGAATGCATACGGGGCGCCCCACAAGTGGCACGATCGTGTATCCCTCCATCGGCTCAGTGGTGGCGCACGAGCGCGGCAAAGTAGTGAATGGCGCGCCGGCGTATGTGGTGATGGGCTATCCCAACCTCACACGCGGGCCGGGCTTCCTCGGCGCGAAACACGGCTACGTGTATCTCACCGACACCGAGAGCGGCCCGGCGGGGCTTACGCGGCCAAAGGAAATTTCCAGCGCACGCCAATCCAATCGCGATGGTTTGTTGAACAAACTGCGCGGCGATTATCTCAAGCGCAATGCGAATGACGCTAAAATCGCCGGTTACAACGCCGCCATCACCGAGGCGCAATCGCTCGCGGGCGGCGAATTCATGGGCGCGTTCGATTTGAAATCCGAACCCGCAAAACTTCGCAATGCCTACGGTGGCGAATTCGGCCAGCGCTGCTTGCTGGCACGACGGCTGATCCAGCGCGGAACACGATTTTTGGAAGTCTCCTTCAACCTCAACTTCATCAACGGCACCGGCTGGGACACCCACAATGACGGCCAGCTCAAACAACACATTCTAATCCAGCAACTCGATCAAGCACTCGCCACGTTGATAAACGATTTAATAGCCACCAAGTTGCTCGACAAAACGCTAATCGTTGTCTCCAGCGAATTCGGCCGTCCGCCCGAATTCGATGCTGGCGGCGGCCGCGGCCACTACTCCAAAGCCTTCAGCGTCGCCCTCGCCGGCGGAGGCTTGCGCAACGGCCGCGCGGTGGGCGTCACTGATGACCTCGGGAAAGTCATTCTCGAGAAACCCATTTCCGTCCCCGATCTCTTTGCCACAATGCACTGTGCGCTGGGCATCAATCCCCATAAAAATCTCTATGCCGGCGAACGCCCCGTCCCCATTACCGACCACGGCCAACCCGTGCGGGAGTTGTTTGGGTAAAAAATTTGAATCTATGTTCCCTGTCCCTTCGTCTGTGTGGCAGACTATAAGAGGAGTGAAATTCGCCACCCCCATTTTGTTTTTGCTGTCCGCCGCTGTCGTGAGCGCGGCGGATTTGGCGAAGGTGTCATTTGAAAAGGATATCCTGCCCATTCTGGAGGACAATTGCTTCAGCTGCCACGGCGACGGGGAGGCGAAAGGCGACTTTTCGCTGGACGGGTTCAAAACAGCCGAGGATGTCCATCACGGCCACAAGATTTGGGAGAAGGTTCGCAAGCTGGTGCTCGCCAATGAAATGCCTCCAGAGAAAAAGAAGCAACGGCCGGATGCAAAGCAGCGCGCGTTATTGGCCGGTTGGACGCGCCATGCGCTGGATACGTTTTACCGCACCGCGCCACCCGATCCGGGGCGCGTGACGGTGCGGCGCCTCAATCGGACGGAGTACAACAATACCATTCGCGACCTGATGCGAGTGGACTTCAAGCCGGCCAAGGATTTTCCCGCGGATGATTCGGGTTATGGTTTTGATAACATCGGCGATGTGCTCACGATGTCGCCTTTGTTGATGGAAAAATATTTTTCTGCCGCCGAAAAAATTGCCGCGAAGGCCGTGACCATTCCCGATGCCAGTGGACGCATCGCCGCCACGCCGTTCCAGAAAGTTTACTTTCGCTACCCCGTGCCGCCCAAGTTGCGGCGCAATGCGGCGGAGGGATTTGTGCGCACTTTTCTCACCCGCGCCTATCGTCGGCCGGTGCGGGCGGATGAGGTGCGGCGGTTGATGTTGCTGGCCAAGCAGGTGGTGGATGATGGCGCGAGCTTCGAGCACGGAATCCGGATGGCTGTCGCGGCTACGTTGGTGTCGCCGCATTTTCTGTTTCGCTGGGAATTTGATGGCGCGCCGGGTAATCCCAAGGCCATTCGCTCGCTCAACGAACACGAACTGGCCTCGCGTCTTTCGTATTTCATCTGGAACAGCATGCCTGACGACACCTTGCAGGAGCTGGCTAGGCGCGGGCAGTTGCGTAAAAATTTACCCACGCAAATCCGCCGCATGTTGCGCGATGAAAAAGCGCAATCGTTGGTGACGCATTTCACCGGTCAATGGCTGCAACTCCGTGACTTGGAAATGTTCCAGCCGGACAAACTTTTGTTCAGCGCATTCAACAATGAATTGCGCACCGATATGAGGCGCGAAACCGAAATGCTTTTCACCCACGTGATGCGCGACAACCGCAGCGTGGTGGATTTGTTAAACGCCGATTACACGTTTGTCAACGAGCGCTTGGCGAACTGGTACGGCCTCAAAAATGTGAGGGGCGGACAGTTCCGGCGTGTGTCGCTCAAAGGCACGCCACGCGGCGGGGTGCTTACCCACGCAAGCATCCTCACGATCACCTCCGATCCCAATCGCACCTCACCCGTGAAGCGCGGCAAATATGTGCTCGAAAACATCCTCGGCACGCCACCCCCCCCCGCGCCGGACAACGTGCCCGAATTGGAATCCGCCGCCGAACTCAAAGGCACCTTGCGCCAGCAAATGGTGAAGCACCGCGAAAATCCCGTGTGCGCTTCGTGCCATCAAAAGATGGATCCCATCGGATTCGCCTTTGAAAATTTCGACGCGATCGGCCGCTGGCGCACGATGGACAACGGCGCGCCCATCAACGCCGCATCCCAACTCGACAGCGGCGAAAAATTTCGCGATGCCGAGGGCTTTCGGAAAATCCTTGCCGTGCGCAAACGCGATTTGTTCATACGCTGCCTCACCGAAAAAATGCTCACCTTCGCCCTCGGCCGCGGCTTGGAATTCTACGACAAACGCGCCGTCGACGGCATTATGAAACAAATGGAACGCGATGGCTTCAAGTTTGAAACACTTGTAACGGGCATCGTAAAGAGTTTGCCATTTGATATGAAACGGGGAGAGGGTGGGGAATGAAGCTTTCAATTCTCAAGGGTCACTTTCACGCTCAAATTGAATTTGATTATTGGCCACTGAAAATTCCCTGACCTTGTTTTTTGAAGCATTTGGTTGTAAATTTCGTCAAGGTTTAAGAGCGATGATTCGATCCACACACATTCCCCGCCGCACGTTTTTGCGTGGGTTGGGCACGACACTGGCGTTGCCGGCGTTGGAGGCGATGCTTCCGGCGCGGGCATCGGCGGCCAGCGCGAAGTTTCCCACGCGCATGGCGTTCATTTACATTCCCAATGGTGTGATTCAGGAGAAGTGGCACGTGAAAGGGCAGGGCAGTGATTTTCAGTTTTCGCACATTCTTGAACCGCTGAAAAATCATCGCGATGATTTGCTGATCTTCAGTGGATTGGCCCACACAAAGGCGCGGGCCAACGGCGACGGCGCCGGTGATCACGCGCGGGCGAATGCAACTTTCTTGACCGGCCGCCAAGCGCGTAAGACGGCGGGGGCGGATATTCGTGTGGGTGTCTCGGTGGACCAATTGGCCGCGCAAAAGATCGGCGGCAAAACGCGATTGCCTTCGTTGGAGCTGAGCAGTGACGGACGGCGAATGTCCGGCAACTGCGATTCGGGATACAGTTGCGCGTATCAATTTAACCTCGCGTGGAAAAGCGAGACCACGCCTTTGCCGCCGGAATCCGATCCGCGTTTGGTTTTTGAGCGGCTCTTCAGCAACGGCAAGGATCGTGAACGCAACGAAAATCGCGTGCGGCGGGAGCGGTATAAAAAGAGCATCCTCGACTTCGTCTTGGAAGATGCCAAGTCGTTGGAGAAAAAACTGGGCCTCACCGACAAGCGCAAGCTGGACGAATATCTCACTTCTGTGCGCGAACTCGAAAAGCGCGTGGCGGCTTCCGGCGCATCATCGGTGGATTTGCCGGAAGGCTTCAAAATGCCGGCGGGCAAGCCCCGTGACTTCGGCGCGCACGTCCGTATGATGGCCGACATGATGGCGCTGGCGTTCCAAACCGATTCCACGCGCATCGCCACTTATTTGCTGGCGCATGATGGCGACAACCGAAGCTACCCTCACCTGGGCGTGAAGGGCGGCCATCACAGCCTCTCCCATCATCGAAATAACAGACGTAATATCGCTGACCTCACGAAGATCAACCGTTTCCATTGCGAGCTCTTTGCGCATTTTCTCGACCGCCTCAAGGGCATCAAGGAAGGAGACGAAACATTGCTCGATCACAGCATGATCGTGTACGGCGGTGCGATCGGTGATGGCAATCGACACAGTCATCACGACTTGCCTGTGGTGCTTGCGGGAAATGCCAATGGCGCCATCAAGACGGGGCGTCATGCCGTTTATCCACGCGAAACGCCGATGTCGAATCTGTTTCTCAATATGCTCGACATCATGGGCGCGCCCACCCAACGCATGGGGGACAGCACGGGGCGGCTCAAGGGGTTGGCGTAGATTACTTCACCGCCGTGGCCAGCACGGTTTGAAAATGGGGCGGGGCTTCTTCGCGCGCGACTTCGTTGACTTCAATTTTGCGAAACTTTACGGCCTTCAGCCATTCGTGCAGTTTGTTTTGTGGAAATCCGAGCCAGCGGTCGCCGTATAATTCGCGCGCTTGCCCGAAGTCATGCTCCGATAAATCGAGAATCAAAATCCGACCGCCCGGTCGCAAAATTCGATGCGCGGCGGCGATGGCAGTTTCCGGATGCTCCGCATGATGCAGCGCTTGGCTGAGCAGCGCCACGTCCACGCTCTTGGCGCGCAGCGGAGGGTTTTCAATATCGCCGTGCCGAAACTCCAGATTCTTGAGCCCGTTTTTCTTCGCCTTGCGTTGGCCGAATTCCACGATGCGTTTTGAATTATCCACACAAATGACCCGGCGCGCATTGCGGGCCAAAAGTTCCGCCTGCAATCCTTCGCCCGAGCCGAGATCGGCAATGTCCACCGGCGGCATTAGGTGCAGCAACGTTTGGGCAAAAGCTTGCCACGAACGGCCCGGGCCGTATTGGCGGTCGAATCGGCCGGCTACTTGGTTGAAGTAAAGTTTCGCTTGATCGTCCCGCTCGGCGAGCACGCGCTTGAGATGGGTGAGATCGGTGGCGTGTTCGGCAACCTCCGCAGCGCCCTTGAGGGCGATGGCAAGGCAGGCGCTCGCCTCGGCGGGGGCATTCGTGTTGATGCGATAAAAATTGCGTTTGCCATCCTTGCGCGACACCAGTAGCCCCACTTCCTGCAGCAGCCCGAGGTGCGTGGAAATGCGCGATTGCCCCAGGCTCGTGATCTGCTGCAGTTCGTTGACCGACAATTCTTCGCGCTCAAGCAATGCCACCAACCGCACGCGGGTGGCGTCTCCAAGGGCTTTCAGGCATTTGAGCGTCTGCGTCATTGTTGATAAAAACCGGTTGACGGCTGGGGAATTTTATATATCATCCCATCCGGATACGTCAATGCGTAAAATTGACATCCCCAAAACATCATGGCCAACAGTTACATTTTTTCATCTGAGTCAGTCGGCGAAGGGCATCCTGACAAGGTGTGCGATACCATTAGTGATGCCATCCTGGATGCCTGCCTGACGCAGGATCGCCACAGCCGTGTTGCGTGTGAAACTTTTGTAAAGAGTAACATTGTATGCGTGGGCGGCGAAATAACGACGCGGGCAAAATTTGATTACGAAAAAATTGTCCGCAGCGCCATTCGGGGCATCGGTTATGTGAATGATGATGACGGTTTTCACGCGGACAAAGTGTTCATCAATAATTATCTCACCGCCCAAAGCGCGGACATTGCCCAAGGCGTGGATGCCAAAAAGGCGGCCGGCAAATCTTCGGCAGAGCAGGGCGCGGGGGATCAGGGCCTGATGTTTGGTTTCGCGTGTGATGAAACGCCTGAGCTGATGCCCGCTCCGATCATGTTCTCGCATCGTCTGGGGCGCCAGCTTACCAAGCTTCGCAAGGCAGGGGTGGCCAAGTGGCTACGCCCGGATGCCAAGACGCAGGTTTCCATTCGCTACGAAAACAGCAAGCCGGTGAAAGTCACCAGCGTGGTTGTGTCTACTCAACACGCCGCAAAGGTCTCCAACAAAATCATTCGAGATTTTATCACCAAGCAAGTCATTGAAAAAGTAATCCCCAAACGATTGCTTGCGCGGGACACGCAATTGCTTATCAACCCAACCGGTCGATTTGTGGTCGGCGGCCCGGAAGGGGACAGCGGCCTCACCGGCCGAAAAATCATCGTGGACACCTACGGCGGGATGGGCCGCCACGGCGGGGGCGCCTTCAGCGGAAAGGATCCCAGCAAGGTGGACCGCAGCGCGGCGTACATGGGGCGTTATGTTGCCAAAAACATTGTGGCCGCCGGCTTGGCAACGCGTTGCGAGATTCAGTTTGCGTACGCAATCGGATATCCAAAGCCTGTGTCGGTGCATGTGGACACCTTTGGCACGAACACTGTTTCCGAAGCCAGGATTCTTCGTGCGGTCAATCGGGTTTTTAATTTCAAACCGGCTGACATTGTGAAACAACTCAAATTATTGCGGCCAATTTATTCGCTCACAACCAACTACGGTCATTTTGGAAAGAAACACAAAGACATTACCTGGGAAAAAACAGACAAGGTTGCTGCCTTGTTGAAGGCAATAAAATAGCGCAAAATTTATGACAACTATTTTGGAGAAACAAACGACAGACTACAAGGTGCGCGACATCGGCTTGGCTGATTTTGGCCGCAAGGAAATTGCCATAGCCGAGAAGGAGATGCCCGGTCTTATGGCCACTCGCGAAAAGTACGGGCCGGAGCAACCCCTCGCGGGCGTGAAGGTGATGGGCTCGCTGCATATGACGATTCAAACGGCGGTGCTCATCGAGACTCTTGTCGCGCTCGGCGCGGATGTGCGGTGGTGTTCGTGTAATATTTATTCTACACAAGAGCACGCTGCGGCGGCCATTGCGGCGGCGGGCGTGCCGGTGTTCGCGTGGAAGGGCGAGACGCTGGAGGAATACTGGGATTGTACTTGGAACGCCCTCACATGGCCCGACGGCTCGGGGCCGGACCAAATTGTGGACGATGGCGGCGACGCGACTTTGCTCATTCACAAGGGTGTGGAATTGGAGAACGGCAGCGATTGGGTCAACACGGAATCCGAAAGCGAAGAGGAGGAGGTCATAAAAAATCTTCTCAATAAAGTACAGGCCGACAAGCCGGGCCATTGGGGGCCCGTGGCGGAAGCGATGAAAGGTGTGTCCGAGGAAACCACCACCGGCGTGCACCGGTTGCTGCAAATGGAGGAACGCGGCGAGCTGCTCTTTCAGGCAATCAACGTAAACGACTCGGTGACCAAATCAAAATTCGACAACGTGTACGGCTGTCGGCATTCGCTCCTCGACGGCATCAAACGCGCGATGGACGTTCTGGTTTCCGGCAAAGTAGCGATGGTGTGCGGCTACGGCGACGTGGGCAAAGGCTCCTCGGCGGCGTTAGCCAACGAGCACGCGCGGGTGATGGTTTCGGAGGTCGACCCCATTTGCGCGCTGCAAGCCTGCATGGAGGGCTATCAGGTGACGACGGTGGAGGACGCACTTCCGGTTGCAGATATTTATGTGACCACCACCGGCAACAAAGACATCATCACCGCCGACCAAATGTCGCGCATGAAAGACCAGGCCATCGTTTGCAATATCGGCCATTTCGATAATGAAATCCAGGTGGCCGCCCTCAGCGAAATGGACGGCGTGACGCGCGAAGAAATCAAGGACGACTCCATCCCCGGCGGCCCGGTCACGCGCTTCACCTTTCCCGACGGTCACTCGATTTACCTGCTTGCCGAGGGTCGGCTCATCAACCTCGGCTGCGCCACCGGCCACCCGAGCTTCGTGATGTCCAACAGTTTCACCAACCAAACCATCGCCCAAATCGACATCCGCAATAATCCCGGCCGCAAAGTGGGCGTGTATCTGCTAGACAAAAAACTCGACGAGGAAGTCGCTCGACTGCACCTCGATAAGCTGGGTGCCAAGCTCACCCGGCTCACACCCGGGCAAGCCGACTACATCAACGTGCCCGTCGAAGGCCCGTACAAGCCGGAACATTACCGGTATTAACAACCCAAGCTTCCCGCCGAACTTCAAATCCGATTCAATCGCCGCACATGGGTGATTTGAAAATGCAACCCGCTGCCGGGGAACGGCTGGTGCGGCACGTCGGCGACCGGCTGCGTTTTACATTGGCTGGCGCGGCCGATGTTTTCAGCGTATTTCTCCGGACCAATATTGGTCGTGCGGCCGCACTGCGGCGCGGCGTCATTCGGCAAATTCAAGAACCCGAGGTGCAGGTGGAAACATCGTGGCGTGATGTGCCGATGCGGCTCGATGGCGATCAATGGGTCGTCGAATTCGCGCTGGCCGAGGTGGGGTGGTTCCAAGGCAAAGCGTACGTAGTCGATGCGGACGGCCATCAGCGTTGGCCCGATGGCGACAATGTTGGGCTCTCTGTGCATCCCAACGATGCTCGTTGCGCGAATACGATTTACTGCTGCTTCCCGCGCATGTTCGGCCCGAACAAAACCGCTCGCGAAACCGCCTCACGCGATGGCGATGAACACATCCAAAAACTCGACCACGAGGGTTACTCGGTCATCCCGCCCAGTGGCACGTTTCGCGACGTCATCGCCGAGCTGCCTCACATCATGGGCAACCTCGGCTGCCGTATTTTGCATTTGTTGCCGGTCAATTCCACGCCCACCACTTACGCGCGCATGGGTCGCTTCGGCAGTCCGTACGCCTGTGGCGACCTCACGGACATCGACCCTGCGCTGGTCGTCTTTGATAAACGCGCCACCGGCGTCCAGCAGTTTTGCGAATTGACCGATGCCGTTCACTCGCGCGATGGCCGGCTTTTTCTCGACCTCGTCATCAATCACACCGGCTGGGGCAGCACGCTGCAGGAGGAGCATCCCGAGTGGTTTTTGCGCGAGGATAACGGCGAGTTCGCCAGCCCCGGCGCGTGGGGCAACACGTGGGGCGACCTCGTCGAGCTGGAGCCGCATCATCGCGGCTTGTGGGAGCATTTAGCTGAGGCGTTTCTCACATGGTGCCGCCGTGGTGTCGACGGCTTCCGCTGCGATGCCGGTTACAAAGTCCCAATGCCTGTTTGGCGTTACATCATCGCGCGCGTCCGCGACGAATTCCCCGACACCATTTTTCT
>CAZJRV010000089.1:0-11098 GCA_964548235.1 uncultured Verrucomicrobiota bacterium | reverse complement strand
AGGAGGGCTCGTTGCCTTGCACGTTTTTGCGGCGGACGTTGAAGGTGAGGGTGGTCTTCTTGTCGCCGGTGGATTTGGCGGGGAGCTCGAGCGTGTACTCGATGGTGAAGGCATCTTTCTTGGCGTACTTGTGAGTGCTCTCGATCATCGTCCAATAGCCGGGGATGTGTTCGCGCACCACCAGCGTGACGGGCGTGGTTTTGAAATTTTGAATCTCCACTTTGTAAACTTCATTTTGATCCCACATTACGACGCGGTTGCCGTTGTTGCGGCGGAGGTTGACGCGTTCGTCAGTGGTCTTGCGCTGCACCACCTTCACCTCGCGGCTTTGGCCGATGTACAGTTTCATCTCGCGATCCACCGGCGTGAGGCCGCCCCAATCTTCGCCGGTGAAGGCCACGTCCTTGCCGGTCTTGATAAAAATCCGCACCTTGCCCGGCAGCAACGTGTGCTCGCCCAGCTTGCTGGCTTTGTCATTTTTAATTACGTAATTGAGCGGGATACCCACGGTCTTTTTCTCGTACTCCGGATCCCACGGCAGTTGCTTGGAATCCCATGTGAGGATTTTGCGGATAGGCAGTTTCTCGATGCGTTCAGAAAGCAATTCAATGGTTTCCTGATGCTGCACCGTGCGTTTGAAATTTGCGCCGTAGCCGATGCCGATTTCGGCCTTATCCAAATCCTCGCCGGAATGATTCCGTACCCGCAAATAATTGCGGAGCGTGAGCGCCGTTTCATCCGTCTCGGCGGTGGCCTTGTAAACGACTTGGCGCGTGATGCCCTGCAGCAAATAACTGATGCGCATGCGTTCGGCGCTCGCGGCGGGGCAGGCGATCTCCCAAATCAGCGCCTGCTCGTTGGGCGGGTACGAGGTGTTTAGCACCTTCACCTTGCCGGGCTGATCGAGCATTCGGATCTGGATCGAGGCCGGGTCGATGCTCACACCTTTCCACGAGAAATCCACCTTGTTCACGCCCTTTTGCAGGGTGATAATGCGTTCTTCTTCCACCAGCGTGGCTTGCAGATTGGCGAGGCTTACCACCACCCGCGCGCGGGCGGGGAGGGCGACGAGCTTAACGCGCGCCTGTGCTGCGTCGACGAGCACCAGTGCGGCGGCGAATATCGAAAATGTTTTGAGAACTTTCATGGTCTGTAATCCTGTTGGCCTGATTTGGCTTGGGAAAATGTACCGGCACAATGCCGACTTGTCATCCCAAACGCGTCCTCATTGGACGGGGTTTTTGGGAAAGACTGCCCGGAATTTTTATTACGTCAGAAGAAAAGCTATTCGTCTTCAAACACCACCGCCGTGCCGTAAGCCATCATTTCCGCGGCGCCGCCCATGATGACGGAGGTGGTAAATTGCATACTGATGACGCCGTTGGCGCCGAGCTTTTCCGCGTCGGCCAGCATGCGGTCGAGCGCTTGCTCGCGGCTTTCGGCCAGCAGCTTGGCGTACTCGGTCACCTCGCCGCCGACGATGTTGCGCAGGCCGGCCATGATGTCCTTGCCCACGTGGCGGGCGCGGATGGTGTTGCCGCGCACAAGCCCGAGGGTGCGCACGATTTTTTTGCCGGGGATTGCCGGCGAGGTCACAACGATGATGCGGTTGGTTTCACTCATAATTAAATTTCCACGTCCGTGTACTTGTCGGTCTTCGCCGCCTTGATGCGCTGGAACAACGCGGTGAAAAACAGAATGCCCAGCCCGAGGATTAGCGCCGGCAGACCGATGCGAAGAAACAGCGGCATCTTGTCTTTCACGTCGCCGGTCTTGGCAAACTCCGCATCGGTGATGAGGTCGGCGCACAACAAATACGCGCCCACCCCATACACCAACACGAGGCCGGCGAGGAACAACATTTGCCCGACGCTCGCGCCCGCATTCGATTCCGCGCTTCGGCTCATTTCGTTTTTTTCATTTTCAGTCATCGTTTCGTAGGGGATGCCGCCGATATGTTGGCGTAGATTTTTCATTTCGTCAAAGGCCCGCGCGCACTCGGCGCAGTCTTCAAGAATCAGCTCCACTCGCTGCCGGTCCGCCTGCGTCAACTCACCGTCCAAGTGGGCGGATAGCAGCGGCTCAGTTTCGGTGCAGTTGTGTTTCATCGCAAAAATTTTCCCATGCGTTCGCGCAGGGCCTGGCGCGCGCGGTGTAGTCGGCTCATCACCGTGCCGGGCGCGAGCTCCAGCACGTCAGCGATTTCCCCGTAGCTAAGGTCGTGAAAATCGCGTAGCAAAATAATCTCGCGCTGCTCTTCCGGCAAGGCATCCAGCTCGCGGCGGATGATCTGCGTCAATTCACCGCGAGCGGCGGCTTCATCCGGTGTTGGTGCGGCATCGGCCAGCTCCGCCACCGCGTCGGCATCGTGCGGCTTGCGGCGGCGCAATGCGTCGAGCGCGCCATTGCGCACTACCTTGAGAAACCACGCGCGCGCATTGCCGCGCCGGGCATCGTATTGGCCGCTGTGCAGTAATTTGCGCAGGGATTCCTGCACCACATCCGCCGCATCCGCGTGTCGGCCCAGCAACTGGATGGCCAGTGCAAAGCCCGATTCACCCAGCGCCTCCAGCTCGGCTGGGGCCAGGGCCGGTGATTCCGCATCGGTTGTCATTGGCCACTCCAGCGGTTGCAGGTTGCACGCAACATTAGGCTGATAGTTCAGCACGTCAGGAGTACTACGCGCAACCTTCGGGTTTATTCCAATAAAAAACCCCAAGGCCCAACGAGTGGGCTTGGGGTGGGGAATGATTTGATGGCGGCCTACCACCCGTGCGGGCCAATCGCTTCTTTGGTGCCGGGGATGGCTTCCTTGGGCGGGGTGTGTTTGCCGGTCTCCCAGTTTTGGTCTTTGGGGAAGAGATCCTGCTTGGAGTTGATGGCCTGATCCCACGTGATTTGGCGGCCGGTGTAGCCGGCCATTCGGCCCATGAGGGCCATGCCGGTGGCGTTGCACATGCGGGCGCCGTTGTTGATGGGTTTGCCATCACGAATGCTGGCGAAAAGCTCGTCGTGTTCCACCTGGTACATATTGGCATTGGGGCCGGTGTAGCGCCAGATGTCGGCATTGGCGTTGTAGGTCCACTTATCGGTCTTGCCTTTGATGGCGTCCTTGCCGGAGATGATGAGGCCGCCTGCGATCTGCGCGCGGCCCTTGGTGCCGAGGATGTAATCGGCATTCTCACCGTGGCAACCGGGGATCTGGCGTTGGCCAAGATGCCCGCGCGCACCGCGCTCGAAGACGTAGTTGACCTCAATGTGATCCCAGATGTTGCCGGAATTGTTCGGGCGCTGACGGCCGCCCACGGCTACGCAGCTGTGCGGGGGCACATCGCCGAATACCCACGAAACTTTGTCCACGCTATGAACGGCTTGCTCCACGAGGCCATCGCCGCCGCACCACGCGAAATTGTACCAATTGCGCACCTGCCACTCGATATCGCTCCACTCCGCCTTGCGCGCGTTGTCCGGCGGCATGGGCTTCACGGGGCCGGTGTAGTAGGTGGCGTACATGGACTGCACATCCCCGATGGCGCCATCAGCAATGCGTTTGAAAAACTCGCGCCGCGCCGGATCATATCGCCAGCAAAAGCCCGCCACCACGGCGAGGCCTTTTTTCTCGGCCGCCTTGTAGCTCTCTATCACAGATCGCAGCCCGGGCGCGTCCGTGGCCATCGGTTTTTCCAAGAAAATATGTTTACCGGCATCGACTGCTGCCTTGAAGTGCAGCGGGCGGAATCCCGGAGGTGTGGTGAGGATCACCATGTCCACGCCGCTTTCCAAAACTTTTTGGTATGAGTCCAGCCCAATGAACTTGCGCTTTTCGTCAATATTCACCTGTCCGGGCCGGCGACCCTGAACCGACTTTAGGCTGCGATCCAATTGGCTGCGAAACACCTCACCCATCGCGTACAGCTCACAATTGCTATCCGCCGTGAGTGCTTGGTTGATCGCGCCCGTGCCGCGTCCGCCGCAGCCGATGAAACCGATCTTCAGCTTGCGGCTATCCGGTTTGCCAAAAGTGACGGTGGGAAATGAAATCGTGCTCGCCGCCACGGCAGCCGTTCCGCCCGCCTTTAGAAAGGTGCGGCGATTGGGGGAGGATGTGGATGAATCTTTCATGTCGTGCATTGAGCTTGGACGGAAAAAAGGTTGAATGCAATTCAGAGTTTTTGGAGGCGTCGTGTCATTGAAAATAGATCAAGGATCATCGAAATTTTCGATGCCGTTATTCGTTCTTTAAAGTATTCAAAACCGATCCAATTGCCTTAGGATTTCCGTGTGAAAGCAATACGTATTCTTAAACATTTCCTCCCCGCCTTGGTCATCGTTGGCTTGTTAATGGGTTGCGGAGGCGACAAGGGCACCGACGCGCCGAAGGGCGATGACAAGGAAGGCGGCAAGGGCGGCGGCGACAAAGCGGCGAGCTTGGCCACGTTTCTGCCGGGGAAACGGATTTCATTTACAGCGCTCGATCCCGAGGCACCGCCACAATTTCAGAAACAAACGATGCTTTTTCAGTTTGAAACTGATGGGAACCTGATTGTGGGGGTGGTGATGGACGGCAAGGCAAGGGCATTACCCGAAGAGAAAAAACCGTCTTACAAGGTGGAAGGTCTGAAAGTGATTGCAAAAGGCACGGTCGAGGAGGGCGAGGGCTCAATTACGTTTTCATCCGCTAACCCCAAGGTGGGGGACAAGATAATCGTTCAGGGCCCCGGCGAACCTAAAGGCGAGGAAGTCACCATCGCTGCCATCGAAAAAGCGGGCAAGCTCGAGCCGATGCAGGACTCCGGGTTCAGCCAGCCCAAACAGGGTGGACCACGAGCGGGCGGGCCGGACCTGAAAATCATCGGCAGTTCAGGTGCCCATAATACGAACCCCAACGGGGGATCGGCTGCTGGGTTTGGGCCGAGGGGTGAGGTTGCCAAATCCAAGCACCCGGCGTTCTTGGCTCACACTTGGAGGATTGACCCGACCACCAATGCTCCCAAGCACGGAGCGATTTTCGCCAAGGATGGCTCGCTCAACCTGATTACGGCTGATGGGCAAATGGTTAAGGGGGGCAAGTGGGAAGTCGCCGACAAAATACTGACCCTCACCTATCCAAAAACCAATTTCGAGGCGGGCAAGGCACAACCCCAGAAATATCAGTTCCTGTTTGGCCGGGGTGAATTTGAGTATTCAGATGGAGGCGTGGAGCCAGTTGAATCCCTGCAATTGTCACCCGTCGGCGCCGGCCCGAAAATCAATTACGTGCGATCAGCCCCATAAGACGTTCATCGAACAGCCGGCCTAAAATCCGGCAGGGCACAAAAAAACGCCATGCATTGCGCATGGCGTGACGGGCCGTTTGTTGACGCGGCGTCCCCCTGCGGGCGGCTATTATTCGCCGTCTGGATGATGACCTTCATCGGAACCGTTTGTTTCAGGGTTGCTGTCACTACCGCTCTCCTCATCCGCAGGATGGGAGCCTTGTGAGCCTCTGAGCTCCTCGAGGGTCTTGAAACCCAGGAAGCGCCAGAAGGCGGAGTTTTCTCCAAGGGCCGCGTCGGACTTAACCGCCGCGATGAGGCGCCGGCGTTTATCACGCAGGCACAAGCCCATGGAGGTGCGTGGCGCAATTTTGCCGCGATACTCGAACTTCATCAGCTTCATCTCCTTGTCATACGCCACGAGGGCCGCTAAATCGGCCTCCACAGCAGCAAGGGTCAGGCTACTCAGCTCTTTCCCGGCGGCATACTTGCGCCACCCTTCAACAAACAATTCCATTTCCGAGATCAAATGTTTTATGTTTACTCTCATAATGTGAATTAATTGATTAATTGTGCGTTATTGCAATTCCCGGCTTCGAACCATTCAGGATGCCGGGCCCCAGAGAAAAACCAATTTCCTCTATGAACACGGTAGCATTATTTTTTGTTACGTCAATTAACTATTTAGAATATTTTTTATTTGTTACACGGAAAACCATCATCGCATTCCCCGCCGGTTGCGGGGCATAATGGAAATGTCGTATTTCACCGAGGAAATGTACCATTGCGCGAAGGTTGTGGTGTGCTGCACCCCTCTTGTGCTGTCCATCACAAGAGGGGTGCACCAAGGCATTTCTCTTGTGAACACCGCCCTGCAGCCGGTGGCAGGCATCCCAAGGGATAAATGTTAAGTCTTTTTAAATTATAAAATAAACCCCCGTTTACAGTGGCCACCGTCTGGTGGATTGGTGTAGTCTTCGCCAATCCGCGCTTTGCGGATGCTGATGAAAATCCACATCACACGCAAAGGGGAGCAGTATGGCCCGTATCCGGAGGCCAGTGCACGCGAGATGCTGGCGGCAGGGCAGCTGTTGCCTACTGATTTGGCGTGGCATGAAGGTGCGGAGGGTTGGAAGCCATTAAGTGAATTACTGGGCGCAGCTGCCCAATCCCCGGCAACGCCTCCGCCACCCCCTCCCGCAGGGGGAATCCCCAAGCGCACGATGGCAGGGGCTGCTCCAGTTGAAGAAAAACCGGCTGAGGAAAAACCGGCTGAGGAAAAACCGGCTGAGGAAAAACCCGAAGATTCAGAACCGGACGATCCGGATAAAATCAGTGTCACGCGCAAAGGCGAACCCATCGGCCCCTATTCGCGGGACAAGGCGAAGGAATATTTTGCCTCCGGCCAATTGCTGCCCACCGACTGGGGCTGGCACGATGGCATGGATGACTGGAAGCCGATTAATGAAGTGCTGGGCATGGAAGCGCCAGCCCAAACTACTGCGGCTGCGGGCAAATCGGGTAAAGGCAAAAAGGTGGCGATGATTGCCGGGATTGTGGTTCTGCTTTCGGGACTGATTTTTGCTGGCATCACCTACGGACCGGGACTAATGACCAAAATATCTGGTGGCGGGAAAATTGAAACGCAGGAGGAGCTTGTGAATCTCGCCATGGAGGCGCTTAAGGCCAACGACAAGGATGCCTTTATGAACTTGACCGCCTTCACATTCTCCAAAGATCAACTCAAAGACTTGAGTGATGAAATGTTTGCCAGTTTCGATGAAGATTCAATTTCTAAAATGGCAAAACGATTTGGTAAATCTGTGGATGAGATTAAGGCGGAATTGAAAAAAGAACAGGAGGCCGACTTTTACGATGAGGAAAAACAAAAAGAACAACGCAAACGCTTTGAGTCCATGTTTGATGACTTTCGCACCGCCGCGGAAGATGCCGGTGTGGATTGGAGTGACGTAACCGTGAGTAAAGTGGACACCTCCAAGAAGTTCCCCAGTCCGTTTGGTGGGCCAAATTCAACATTCAAGCAAGTCCCAGCCTTTGTAACGATCAGCAGCAAGGACAAGAAATATCCTTTCATGTTAGATTGCCAGTATGCTTCATCAACCGGATGGTATATCGGTGCTCCTCCGCGCTGGCCCAGAACTAGGCCAAAGCGCTAGGTTTCTTCCCCTTTTCAAACACTCCACGGTTCCATAAGCCGCCGTCTCAGAGGTACTATGAATTTTGGAATATCTTTCTACGCCCAGCCGTGTGGCTTGATGACTTCGTCCCGACCGGGATGGCGGACGGCGCGAGGTGGGAACTTCATGTCGAAGGTGATCTTTTCGGGCACGAGGGCTTCCTTGGAATTGAGCATCATATCCCACGTGACTTTCTTGCCGGTGTAAGCGGCGGTGCGGGCCATCATGGCCATGAGGGTGGTTTTGATCATGCGGTCGCCGGTGTTCAGCGGTTTGCCGTCGCGGATGGCGGCGTACATTTCGTCGTGCTCGGTTTGGTAGCCGTTGTTGTTGCGCTCGTTGTTGGGGCCGGCGGTCCAACGCCATTTCAAGCCGTCGCTATTTGAAAACACGTGGTGCTTGCGGCCGCTCTCGCCGGTGTACTTGGCTTTGCTGCCAAAGACGCGATCCCACACGCCGTTCTCGCATTTATCCATTTGGCGGGTGAAATGGTAGCCTTGCGTGCCATCGGCCCATGAGAATTCCACGGCGAAATGGTCGAAGATGTTGCCTTCGTCCTCGCCCCGATTCTGGCGGCCGCCGCTGGCGATGGCGTAGAGCGGCGGCTGATCGCCCATGGCCCAGAGCATTTTGTCGATGCTATGCACGCCCTGCTCGACGATGTGATCGCCGGAAAGCCACGTGAAATAGTACCAGCGGCGGATCATGTATTCGACATCGGTCTTGGTATTGTGCCGGCCGAAATCGACGTAGCGTTTGCGGGCGTTGTTGTTGTAGCAGCTGAAGATGGCTTGGATGTCGCCGAGCTCGCCGTTGCGGATGCGCTCGTAGGTGTCGCGTTGGGCATAGGTCCAGCGCCATACGAAGCCGTCCACGATGGAGGTGCCCTGCTTTTTGGCTTTGGCAATGGAGGCGATGACGGAGCGTGCGCCGGGGCCGTCGGTGGCCATGGGTTTCTCGGCGAAGATGTGTTTCTTGGCATCCACGGCGGCCTTGATGTGCATAGGTCGGAACCCGGGCGGGGTGGTGAGCAGCACCACGTCCACATCGCTATCAATGACTTTTTGGTAGGCATCCAGCCCGATGTGCACGCGGCTTTTGGGGACATTCACTTTGCCGGGATGGATTTTTGAGATCATCTTGAGTCCCGCCTCGGCTTTGTCTGCAAAGGCTTCGCCTATGGCGGAAAGTTCCACGTTGCTGTCCGCGCGCAGGGCTTGGTTGATGGCGCCGGAGCCGCGCCCGCCACAGCCGATCCAGCCGATCTTGAGTTTTTTGCTGTCCGGCTTGCCAAAGGTGACGGTGGGCAAGGCCACTGCGGCGGCTGCTGTGGCCGTGGAGGTTTTCAGGAAATTGCGGCGTGTGGGGTCAGAATCAGTTTTCATTGTGAGAGGAATGCTCCGGAAAGAATAGTGCGGGGCAAATGCGCGGTCAAGCAAGGGTGGACAGTTTAAGATTCCCTTTCACTGGCCTTGACTTGTGTCGGGTTTTCCGGTTTAACCTCTCGCTTGCGCGGGACTGTTCCCGCGTAAATGTTAAGGAGCTATTCCCTCCTGTTTCCGTAAACACCGTTACAACAACTGGCTGTTGTTTTAATAGACTAGAAAATGAACAAGAACGTATATCTGATCCCCGCAGCGGGATTGTTGGCCCTAATCTTTACCTATTTGCGTGCCCAATGGGTGGCACAGCAGGATCCGGGCAACGACCGCATGAAACGCATTGCGGGTTACATCACCGATGGCGCGATGGCATTCCTGCGCGCTGAATACTCCAAGCTGGCCTGGTTTGTCGTCATTGTGGCTGTGTTGCTGGCGCTCACTCAGGGCTCCAACTCCAGCCCGCTCATCGCCCTTTCATTTGTGGTGGGCGCAACCTGTTCCGCATTGGCCGGCTACATCGGCATGAAAGTGGCCACCAAAGCCAACGTCCGCACCGCCCACGCGGCACGCACGGGCTTGGCCACCGCGCTGAACGTTGCCTTCCGCGGCGGCTCGGTGATGGGTATGGGCGTGGTGGGCCTCGGCGTGCTCGGCCTGTCTTGTTTGTTTTTCTTTTACCACTCCCAAGAAGGATGGAGCATGACCAAGATCATCGCCGTGCTCACTGGCTTCTCATTCGGCGCCTCATCAATTGCGCTCTTTGCGCGCGTGGGCGGAGGTATCTACACCAAAGCTGCCGACGTGGGCGCGGATCTCGTGGGTAAAGTGGAAGCGGGCATTCCCGAGGATCACCCGCTGAACCCCGCCACCATCGCCGATAACGTGGGCGACAACGTCGGCGACGTGGCCGGTATGGGCGCGGACCTTTTCGAGAGCTACGTGGGCTCCATGATCGGTGCCATGGTGCTGGGCGCGGTGTTGATGGGATTGACAGAATTTACTAATCCAGAAACCACCGGAAGCCTCGGCGCGCTGGGCGTGGTGCTGTTGCCTTTGTGCCTCGCGGCCATTGGCATTGTGGCCTCGATGATCGGCACAATGTTCGTCTCCGTCGAGGAAGGGGGCGATCCCAAGGCCGGCCTCACGCGCGGTGAACTCACCGCCGCATTCATCATGCTCGTGGGTGGCTATTTCATCATCAACGGCTTGTTGCCTGAGACGTGGAATACCTTGAAGGAAGTGGATGGGAAAATGGTCGTCACTGGAACCTACACCGCCATGGGCGTTTTCTATGCCAGCCTCATCGGCCTCGCTTGCGGATTGGGAATCGGTTTTGTCACCGAATATTACACTGGGTTTAATAAGGAACCGGCGCGGGAAATCTCCCGCCAATCCGCCAAAGGCGGCGCGGCCACCAACATCATCTCCGGCCTCGGCGTGGGCATGCGGTCCACCATGTGGCCCATCGTGTTTCTCGCGTTGGCCATTTTGGGTGCCTACCATTTTGCTGGGCTGTACGGCATCGCCATTGCCGCGGTGGGCATGCTGGCCAACACCGGTATTCAGTTGGCCGTGGACGCTTACGGCCCCGTGGCCGACAACGCCGGCGGCATCGCCCAAATGAGCGAACTGCCCGAGGAAGTGCGTGCCCGCACGGATAACCTCGATGCGGTGGGCAACACCACCGCCGCCATCGGCAAAGGCTTTGCCATTGGCTCGGCCGCCCTGACAGCGCTCGCGTTGTTCGCCGCCTACATGGGTGTGGCGGGTATTGATACCATCAACATTTCCGAGCCCAACGTGATGGCCTGTTTGTTCGTGGGCGCGATGTTGCCGTTCCTGTTCTCCGCCATGGCGATTGAAGCTGTGGGACGTGCAGCGGCAGACATGATCAAGGAAGTGCAACGCCAGTTCAAAAACATCCCCGAGCTGAAAGCCGCTTTGGGCAAGATGAAGGAAAACGACAGCAAGCCGGTTGAGGAATGGTCCGAGGAAGATCGCAAGGTGTACGAGGCAGCCGACGGCAAAGCCGAGTATGCCAACTGCGTTTCCATCTCCACCACCGCGGCCATCCGCGAGATGGTCAAGCCCGGACTGCTGGCGGTGCTGACACCGGTGGCGGTTGGGTTTGGGTTCAAGTACGCCATGGGCGGCGACGGTCAGGCGGCCGCCATGGCACTGGGCGGGCTGCTGGCAGGCGTGACGGTGAGCGGCGTGTTACTGGCGCTGTTCCAGGCCAACGCCGGTGGAGCATGGGATAACC
>CAZJRV010000088.1:0-11118 GCA_964548235.1 uncultured Verrucomicrobiota bacterium | reverse complement strand
AGCCGGTTTGATCCCGATGCGCGTGGCACCTCGGGCGAGCTGGGCCTGATGCAAATCCGCGCCGCCGCCGCCGGCGAATGGGCCGAGGCCGCCGGCATCACAGATTTCCACCACGCCCACCTCCTTAATGCCACCAGCAACACCCTGTGCGGTGCCTGGTATTTACGGAAATTGCTCGACCGCTATCCGCACACCGATGACCCCGTTGCCTATGCGCTTGCCGATTACAACGCGGGCCGTTCGCGAGTTCTTCAGTGGAATCACGACGAGGCCGCCACCAACAGCACCGCATTTATTGAAAACATCGATTTCCCTAGCACACGCGAATATGTGAAAGCAGTGAAGGCAAAACACGAATCCTATCTGGGGAAGTTTGAGTAAGAGCTGGTCGTCATGAGCTGGGGTTGCAATCCAGAATTGCCCTAAACCGCCAAATGGTGGGCATGGAGTTTTTACTCATCGGCCACCGACATTGCATCCATTCGTTCCTGCAATATCCGTCGCGCAGTTTCGCGCTCGATGTCATCTGCATCGCGCTTTACGCGCACCAGTTCATCCACGCGAATGTGGCAACGCGTGAAGGGGTAAGGAAACTGAAACGCATCCCAGCTGCTGCATTCAGATTTCCAATCGATGGTGGCCGAAATGGGCACGATGGGGAGCCCACAGGCCTGCGCGAGCATCACCGCGCCCTCCTGCACCTCGCAACGCGGTCCGCGCGGTCCGTCGGGCGTGATGGCGATGTCATAACCGCGCGCGGCCCAGGTGGTGAGTTCAAGCATCGCTTGGCCGCCGCGTCGGCTGGAGGAACCGCGCACCGGTTGCACGCCGTGATGCTCCAAAACGCGCGCCAGAATGGCGCCGTCCTTGCTTGCGCTTACCAGCGCCGCCAGACGGCGGCGTGGTTGGCGGGTCAGGAAAAAATGCCGATACACCGGGATGGAAAGCGCCAGTCGATTGTGCCAAAGGCTGAAAATAACCGGTCCCGAAGCGATCTCCGCCAATGCGTTGGAGGCGTCCTCAAGATCCATGCGCCAGGTGCTGCCCAACAGGCGGGTGAGGCCATAGCCCGCCGCCGCCGCCAACTCGCCATGCCAGCGGAGGGTTTGCGGAATGACCACGCCGGATTTGCGGTCGGACGCGCTCATTTGCCTTTTTGCAACGCGGCGCGCACCAGCGCATTAACCGGTTGATCCGGTCCCAGCATCGTGATGGCGGCGCGGATGGCGTCCTGCGCGTCCTTGGGCTTGGAGCCCAGCGCAATGAGCGCGGATATGGCGTCGGCCAATTTTCGGTCATCCGGTGAGGCGGCTGCGCCAGAGTCCGGGGCCGGTTCTTCGCCGAGCTTGTCTTTCAATTCCACCACGATGCGTTCGGCGGTTTTTTTGCCAACCCCGCTGATGCCCGAGAGCGCCTTCACATCGCCATTGGCCACCGCAGCGCGAAAGGATGCGGGCGTGGTGCCGCTCAAAACATTGAGCGCCAGCTTCGGCCCGATGCCGCCCACGTGTCGGATGAGCTGACGAAACAACTCACGTTCGGTCTCGGTGCTGAACCCATACAGCACGTGCGCGTCATCGCGGATGGCCAAGTGCGTGAGCAGTGTGACTTCGCCACCGGGCATGGGCAGCTTGTCGAAGGACGACAACGGGATGAGCACCTCGTAGCCCACGCCGTTTACATCGATGACCACCTGCGTGGGCAGCACTTCGGCGAGTTTGCCTTTGAGAAATGAAATCATTCGCGGCGGTTATATTTTCTGCGCGGGGTCGATGGCAAATCGTTTGTTCAAATGGAAGTAAGTCAGCGCGAGCGCTAGGGCATCGGCGGCATCCGGCGCGGGCAATTCATCGAGCGACAACATCCGCTGCACCATTTTGGCCACGGCGATTTTCTGCGCATTGCCATGGCCCACGATGGATTGCTTAACCTTGCGCGGGGCGATTTCGAATATCTCCAACCCACCCTCCGCGATAGCCGCCAGTGCCGCCCCGCGCGCCTCGCCCATAATTAGCGCAGTCTTCGGGTTTTGCGCATAAAACAAACCCTCAATCGCGCAAACAGTTGGCCGATGAGTCTTGATAATTTCGCGCAACGTTTTCGAAATCGCCACGAGGCAATCGCTTCGACTCCAATTCGGCGGACACCGAACCGTGCCTTGCGCGAGCGTTTCTGGATTTTTTTGATCCAGCCGGATGATCCCAAAACCCGTGCCGCGCAGCGAAGGATCCACGCCGAGGATGAGCGAATGGTCAGTGAACTCCCTCAACGCAGCAGCCTTTTTCCCGCTCACGCGTTGCTGCAACTGTTCAAGCTGGCGCGCCGAAATGCCCACGGCGGCAACCTAGTCTTTATTTGGCTCCGGAGCGAGCTTGGAAGTGATTTCACCGCATTTCATCAACGCCAACAACGGATACGCCGTGCCGCTGTATGTGATGTAGTGGAATTTGTCCGTATTCAGTGAACGCGTCCACCATCGGCCACTGGCGCGCTGATTGGCGAGCAGCCATTTCACCGCCTTTTGCAAACGTGGATCATTTGCCGGCACCCCCGCTTCACGCAGGACAAGCACGGCCAGCCCGGTCATATGTCCGTCGCTGGGCGGGTTTTTGAATTCAGGTTCTTCGCGCAGCTTTTTTGCACGATTGCCGCTCCCCCAATTTTCGGGCGTGGAAAAGGTGCGGATAGACCAGCCGCCATCTTCGCGTTGATGACTCAACAGCATTTTGATGAGTTTTTGCCGCCGCTCCATCGGCAATAAATCCGGCATGCGCGCGGCCGCCCACAACAGCACCACCCCGCCATAATCATGGGGTGGCTTGGTTTCGCGAAGATATTTTTGCAGGGAGGAGACTCCGGCCAGCGACGGTTCGTTCTTCAACCCGCTTCGCCATCCCGGCGCGGCCGCCACGGCCATTGCGGCTACGGTGGCTTCCTGGAACGCGCTCGACTCAAGTGGCGGCCAGCAATCCACCGAGCCCCATGTGCCATTTTTCTGTTGGATGCGGAGCATGAGTTCCATTGCCGCTCTGGTTTCCTTCGAGAGTTTGCCCGTCACGTGCCGGTCCCATTCCGCCAAGCCGGCCGCGGTGTAAATAATCTCCGCCGGCTGGGTGCCCTTTCGCAATGCGGCGGGTTTCAGTTTTTGGAATTTTTCCAATTCGTCGGTGAAGAGTTTGCGAATTTCCTCCGTGGGTTTTCCCAGCACCAGCGTCAAAGCCGGTCGAATCTGCATGTACGTGCCCGTTGTATGACATGTCACGCAGCCGCGCTTGCGCGTCCAAGCCACCGCGCCCTTTTCGAGATAGTCATTCGCCTTTGCCAGCGAGAATTTTTTCAACACCGCCTCATCCGCGGCTGCCGCCGGGATGGTGATGTCGGGTGACTTGTATTGCGGGGCGGCGGCGAACGCGCATTGGGCAACAAAGATGAAAAAGTATTTCATGTTCACGCTAGAATTTCCTTTGCCACATTTCCGGATACATCCGTCAACCGAAAGTCGCGGCCGGCGTGGCGATGGGTTAGTTTTTCATGGTCGATGCCCAGCAGATGCAGCAGCGTGGCGTGGATGTCGTGGATGTGCATTTTGTTTTGCTTGGCATAAAATCCGTATTCGTCGGTGGCGCCGTGGCTGTAGCCGCCATTCACACCTGCGCCGGCGAGCCACATGGTGAACCCCCATGGATTGTGGTCGCGCCCGTCCATGCCCGCGCCCTGCACGGTGGGCGTGCGGCCAAACTCGCCGCTCCAGACGACGAGCGTGTCGTCAAGCAAACCGCGCGCTTTCAAATCGTGCAGCAAACCGGCGATGGGTTTGTCGACTTCGCTGGCTTTTTCGGTGTGGCCTTTGCGGAGGTTGCCGTGTTGATCCCACTGCACCTTGCTGTCGCTGTGGGTCACCTGCACAAAGCGCACGCCGCGCTCGGCAAAGCGTCGGGCCATCAAGCATTGCCGGCCGAAGTCTTCGGTGACGGCGTTGTCCAGCCCGTAGAGTTTGCGCGTGGCATCGGTCTCGCCGCGGATGTCTTGGATTTCCGGCATCGCCGTTTGCATTCGGAAGGCCAACTCGAAGGAATTGATTCGGCTTTCTAAAACTGGATTAGGTACGCCGCCGAGATGGTCGCGGTTGAGTTGTTTCAAAAAATCCAACTGCGCGCGCTGCTGGCCAGGCGTCCATTTGGGATTTTTAATGTGATGCACCTTTGCGTCCTTGGCCTTGATGCTGGCGTTGCCAATGGGCGTGCCGGCGTAATGCGCGGGCAGAAACGCGCTACCCCAATTGTTCACGCCGCCGTGTGCGAGTGTGGGGCAAATTGTGATGAACGCCGGCAGGTTGGCATTCTCCGTGCCGAGCCCGTAACTCACCCACGCGCCCATGCTCGGCCGCACAAAATTATCCGCGCCGGTGTGCAGCTTGAGTAGTGCGCCGCCGTGTGCCGGGTTGGTTCCATGCGCGCCGTGAATGAAGCAGATGTCATCCACATGCCGGGCCACGTTGGGGAACAGCTCGCTGACGGCGTGTCCGCACTGGCCGTATCGTTCAAATTTCCACGGTGAGGCTAATAGATTTCCGGTCTTGGCAAAAGTGACTTTGGGTTTGTTGAAAGGCAGCGGCTTGCCGTGGTCGCGCTGGAGCAGCGGCTTGTACTCAAAGGTGTCCATGTGCGCCGGGCCGCCTTTCATGAACAGGAAAATCACGCGCTTGGCCCGCGGCTTGAAATGCGGCCGCCGCTCCGCCAGCGGATTCTCTGCCTGCAACATCGAGGTCAACGCCAGCGAGCCGAAGCCGAGGGCGGTTTTTTGAAGCATTTCGCGGCGGGAGGTCATTTCAAATACAAAAATTCATTCGACGAAAGCAACGCCTGGCAAAGCGCCTGCCAGCTTGCCAGACGGTCTTGGGCAAATTCGTTCACGAACGCCACGGCGCGCTTTGATTCCTTGGCAGTCGGTTTGCGATGGTAAACTTTTGCGTAAAGCCATTCGACGCGCTGGGCGTTGGTGAGGTTTTTCTCGGCCAACAACTGTTTCGACATCGTTTCGCAAGTGCGCAGGACGAGTGGGCTGTTCATTAAATACAGCGCTTGTGGGGCGATGGTGGTGTTGGCGCGGTTGCCATTGACGGTGCCGGGGTCTGGGAAGTCGAACAGTTCGAACAAATCGTAAACGTGATTGCGAATGACCGGCAGATAAATGGCGCGGCGATTGCTTCCGTAGGTGGTGGCGTCCTCGGAGGTGTGGTTGAAGACGAGCTTGTAGTTTTCAAACGTCCACACGTAGCCGCCCACTTTCAAGTCAAGCTGGCCGCTGATTTGCAAAAGTGAATCGCGCAACGGCTCCGCTTCCAGCCGGCGCAAGGGCGCGCGCGACAACAGCCGGTTGGTCGGGTCAATCCTCAGCGCGGCGGCATCGGGCGTGCTGCTCATTTGATATGTGGCCGAGGTGAGGATAAGCGCGTTGAGCTTCTTGACCGACCACCCATTCTCCATAAACCAAACCGCCAACCAATCGAGCAGCTTCGGATGCGAGGGTTTCGCGCCGAGCTTTCCAAAATTATCCGGGGTGGCCACCAGCCCGCGTCCGAAATGCCAGCGCCAAACGCGGTTCACCATCACGCGTGCCGTGAGGGGGTTGTTGCGGTTGGCAATCCACTGCGCCAACTCAAGCCGCCCACTGGCCTTGCCCGTCAGGGCTTTGCCGTCCGAAAGCGCGCGCGGGAAACGCCGTGGCTGAATTTCGCCGGGGCGCTCGTGGTTGCCTCGCACAAAGACGGGCACATTCGTCGCGTTGCCATCCTCCACACCCATCGCGCCCGGAAGCACGAACACGTCCGCTTCGAGCCGCTTGAGTGTTTCATTCAAATTCGCCAACTCGGTTTTGGTTGCTGCCGGATATTTTTTCTCCGGCATGGCTGGCAGCTTTGATAATTTCAAGTCCACCAGCAATTTTTGATTCGCCTTGGCGGTGAACGCAGTCACCGTTTTTTTCTGTGCGGCAATCAGCGCGTCATGTTTTTTCTTCAGTTCCTTTTGCGCGGGTGTGGCGAACGAATGCTCGTGCCACTTGGCGATGGTTTTCAGGCTCTCCATCGTTTTTGTGCTCTTGAAAATACCGGCAAGCGCGTAGTAATCGGCGGTGGGGATTGGATCAAACTTGTGGTCGTGGCACCGCGCGCAGCCGAGTGTGAGACCGAGCAGCGCCCTGCCGAGCGTGTCGATCTGCTCGTCAATGATGTCCATTTCCATTTTCATCTTGTCAGGCTCCGCAAGCACCTTTGGCCCCAGCGACAAAAACCCCGTGGCAATCCGCTGTTCCCGCCGTGCCACCTCGCCCTTGGCCGGCAATAGGTCGCCCGCGATTTGCTCGATGAGAAACCGGTCAAACGGCTTGTCGGCATTGAATGCGCTCACCACATAATCGCGATACCGCCACGCATTGGCGTGCGCGGCATTTTCATCCAGCCCATTGCTGTCGGCATACCGCACCACATCCAGCCAATGCCGCGCCCAACGCTCGCCGTATTGCGGCGTGGCCATGAGTTTTTTTATTTCCGAATTCGGATTTTGATTTTCGAATTTCTCCGAGGGCGGCAAACCAATCAGCGCGTAGTGAATGCGTCGTCGCAACTCACGTGGGGCGGCGGACGGGGCGGGTTGGAGACCGTTCTGTTCCAGCCGCGCGAGGATGAACCGGTCGATTGGGGTTTTCGCCCACGCCGGGTTTTCCACCGTCGGCAGCGTGGGCTTCTTGATGGGTTGAAATGCCCAGTGGCTGGGGCCCTGCTCCGCAGCGGGAACCACCTTCGCCGCCAGCAGAAAAATCGTCATTTGAGCCGTTTTATTCATGGCGAAACCATCGGGGAAGATTGGACGGAAGTCGCCAGATTTGCACGGCAAATAATTTTCCTCTCGGCCTTGTGGTGAATTGAATTGCCACCCCTCGCCGAGTGTCCAAACTGCACCCATGGCCGATGCCACCAAAACGCATGTTGCAAAGGAGCTGAAGATTGGCAGCCCGTTGATTTCATGCCGGTACGAGCCAAAGGGCCGGTTCATTTTCGCCGGCGCACAGGATTACCATGTGTGGCGCTGGGAACCGGCAACCGGCAAAAAGGTACAGCTCAAGGGCGCCGAGGCGTGGGTGCGCGCGATCGCGTTTTCACCCGACGGCAAAACCATGCTCACCGGCGGCTACGATGGTCGCCTGCTGTGGTGGCCCATCAACGGCGACAAACCGATGCGCGCTATCGACGCTCATCACGGCTGGATCAAGGCCGTCGCGGTAAGCCCCGATGGCGCGCTCATCGCTACCAGCGGCAACGACCGCCTCATCAAGCTGTGGTCCTTCGCCGACGGCAAACCCGTGCGCACCTTGAAAGGCCACGAGTCGCCCGTGTACAACATCGCCTTTCATCCCGACGGCAAGCAACTTGCCAGCTCCGACCTCAAGTGCAACATTTTCGACTGGGAAACTGCCACCGGCAAACTCGCGCGCAAGCTCAAGGCTGAGAAAATGCACAGCTACGACAAGACCTTTAAGGCCGACATCGGCGGCGCGCGTTCCATGCTCTTCAACGCCGACGGCACCCAGCTCGCCATCGGCGGCATCACCAAAGTGACCAATGCCTTTGCCGGCGTCGGCAATCCCGCCGTGATGATGCTCGACTGGAAGACTGGCAAAAACCTCATCCAACATCTGGCCAAGGCCACCTTTCGCGGCGTCGCATGGGGCATCGCGCTGGCCCCTGGCGGAATGGTCATCGCCGGTGCTGGCGGCTCCAGCGGCGGCCAGATTTATTTCTGGAAAAATGACGGCAAAAACGAGTTCCACAAACTCAAGATGAAGGACACGTGCCGCGACCTCCACCTCGCGCCCGACCCAACCCACTTCGTCACCGCCCACCACGACGGCCACCTGCGCATCTGCAAAATGGCGGCGAAGGTGGGCTAGGCCAGATCGATCTGTCGTCGAGTGGTGGCGCCGGCAAATCCCTCACCCAAGGCCAATGACTCGGTGCAGCCAGCTTTTTCTTGCACGGGCCGTGTTCGCGGATCAACCTTGAGCAATCCAAGCCATGAAAGATCATACCTCTGCCGCCGCTTCCCATGCCGCCACACAACAGGGCCTTAACCGCCGCGCCTTCCTCACCGGCGCTTCATTCGCCGGGGCCGCCCTGGCCGCCGCCGGGAAGGGCACGCCGCGCGACTGGACTGGCAAGAATCCCACGCGGTACCCGGAGCCGGATGTGCTGGTGCTCGACAAGCGTTTCGCCAAGTACAAGCTGGGCAACACGCCCATCCGGCGGCTGTATACCAACCCCGATATGCTGTGGGCCGAGGGCCCGGCTTGGAATGGCGTGGGGCGGTATCTGCTGTGGAGCGATATTCCGAATAATCATCAGTTGCGCTGGCTGGAGGAGGACGGGCACGTGAGCATTTTTCGGCATCCCAGCGGCAACAGCAACGGCAACACCTTCGACTGGACCGGCCGGCAAATCTCCTGCGAACACGGCAACCGCCGCGTGGTGCGATACGAGTACAACGGAAAGATCACCGTGCTCGCCGACGGATACGGCGGCAAACCCTTCAATGCCCCCAACGATGCGGTGGTGCATCCGGACGGTGCCATTTGGTTCACCGATCCAGGCTACGGCAGCCTGATGAATTACGAGGGGCACCGCCTCAACACCGGCAGCGTGCAGCCGAACCAAAAGGAGGCCGTCTACCGCATCGACGCCAAGACTGGCAAGCTCACCAAGGTGACTGATGAAATTTTCAAGCCCAACGGCCTGTGCTTCAGCCCGGACTACAAGAAACTGTACGTGGCCGACACGGGCGCATCGCACTACGCCGATGCCCGGAAGGAGATTAAAGCGTGGGATGTGGCCAACGGCGTGAGCCTCAGGAACGGCCGCACGTTTGCCAGCATGGATCTCGAGATGGAGGAGGAAGGCAAGGACGGCAAGGTGACGAAGGTTACTAAGGCCGGCATGGCCGACGGCATCCGCTGCGATGAGGACGGCAACCTCTGGGCCAGCGCCGGCTGGGTGGGTGCGGGTTATGACGGCGTGCACATTTTTGAACCCAAGCAAGGCAAACGCATCGGGCAAATCCTATTGCCGGAGATCTGCAGTAATGTCTGCTTTGGCGGAACCAAACGCAACCGACTGTTCATGACCGCCAGCCAATCACTGTACGCGGTCTACGTGGAAACCAAGGGTGCCCACATTACCTAGGCGCATCTTTTTATTGGAAGAAAATAAGGCTCTGATTAGGTTGAGAGATAAACCTAACAAGTCTACTTCCGATTTTTGCGGGGGCGTTTTGGCTTGGATTCCACTTTTACGCCCAAATCAGCGGCAGTCTTGCTGATGAGATTGGGCACATAGTTCCCCATGCGTGCAGGAGTAATTTTGCCCTTGGTAGGAAGAACCTTGATGGTGGCGACGTGGCGCTTGGCGTTGTCATCCACGTAGTCCAGCGCGTTGAGCGCAAGCATGGAGGTGAAGACGGAATTCTTCGACACATCAGCGTGTTTCACCAGGGTATCGATGGCGGTAGATTGATCCTTGCCCTTGCCATAACGGCCCAAGGCCTCCGCCGCGACACAAACCACAGCGGTCGATTTGTCATTCAACGCCTCTAGCAGCTGTTCGCGGCCTGACGCCACGGCTTTTTCGCCGCGGATCAGGTAGCCCATCGCGGCCCAATAGCGCACGGCGCTGTCCTTATCCGTGATTAGCTTCGCCAATTCCTTCCTGGCCGGTTCGCTTTTCATTGAGGCAATCTCAGCAGCATTCATAACTCGCTCCATGGGATAAACCTTGTCGTTATGGCCCATGTCATATGGAGCGCCATCGCCGCTGCGGCTATGGATTTCCCCTTCGGGCAGGAAACCAACGTCACGAATTTTTACCGCCAAGGCCTGCTGAGCATCGCGCAGGCGCTTTAATATGTCCGCATGCTTCTTGGAATCGGCGAGGTTGTTGACTTCATCCCGATCACTCGCCAGGTCATAGAGTTCCTCAGAGGGCTTGGTCTGCCAGAATTTTGACTGCACGGAGTTGAGTTTGCCGGCATGATACAGGTCGTGCCATACCTGCGTGGTCGGGGTCTTAAACATGTAGGAGATGTACTGCCCGTAAATTTTGTGCGGCATGTAGTTGCGAATGTAGATGTAGCGCTTATCACGCACCACACGCACCATGTCATAGCGCTCATCCATACGCCCACGGAATCCGTAGATGTAGGGTTGCTCTGGCGCAGCGTATTTTCCCATGAAAGAATAACCCTGCATATGTTTGGGCGGCTTAATGCCAGCGATACTGAGTAATGTTGGAGCAAAATCAATAAAGCCCACTAGCCGATCGGTCTTGCCGCCGGGCTTGTAGTCCTTTGGCGCCAAGTGACGCCACTTCTCAGGCACGTAAAGAATGAGCGGAACCCGAAGGCCTGAGTTGTAAGGCCAGCGCTTGCTGCGCGGCATGCCCGAACCATGATCGCCGTAGTAAAATATAATTGTGTCTTCCGCCAAGCCGGCCTCGGCAAGCTCCTTTAGATTTTGCCCCGCCCGCGCGTCCATCATCGTGATGCGATCATAATACTGCGCCCAATCTTTCCGCACCTCCGGCGTGTCCGGATGATACGCCGGCACCCGCACCCGCTTCGGATCATGAATCACATTCGCCGGCGGAATCGCATTCCGGATCTGGCTTTCATGACTAATGGTATGGTTGAAGATCGCGAAGAACGGCTTACCTTCCGGACGATTTTTCCAGTGCGAATTGCGCCCGCCCACGTCCCACACTTGCCCCGGCTTGGCGAGGTTGAAGTCCTCCTTGGAGTTGTTGGTACAGTAATAACCAGCCGCACGTAGATACTGCGGATACATCTTGAAACGCGAAGGCAACTGAGTGTTGCTACGCATGTGCTCGGCCCCGGTGCTGGGCGGGTACAGGCCGCTAATGAGCGTGGTGCGTGCCGGTGCGCAAACAGGCGCGGTGGACCAGCAGTTGAGGTACATCATCCCCTTGGCCGCCAGCCCGTCGAGGTTAGGCGACTTTGCATATGTGTCGCCGTAACAACCAAGTTCGGGGCCGTTATCCTCCGAAGTGATCCAGAG